>JAXDKF010000067.1:0-5529 GCA_034667265.1 Fimbriimonadaceae bacterium | reverse complement strand
CGACATCGCTCCATGAGAAGTGGATACCCACTCCATCGCGTTGTGGATGGGAACGAGGCAGCCCCCTTCTCTCGCGACGTGGCCCGCGACCGCTTCCATCAAATGCGTTTTGCCCCAACCGGTCGGGCCGACCAATGCGGCAAAAGATTTCACGCCGCCGGCAAATGTCAGGGCTGCTTCGACGGCCTCGACGTTCGATGGAATTCCTGCGAGGGTTGCGAAGTTTCGAGAGCAAAGCGGTGAGCGCGCATCCTCATGCCTCGGGCTGCTCACAGCTTGTTCTTTCAAATAGGTCACGATGCTCTCCCTCCCCGACGTGGAGATCCTTGCTCCAGGAATCTCTCCCCCATTGTTCGCGTAATCCGAGACCTACGTCAATACTATTTCGAGGATGTTAAGAAGATGTCCGCAGACGCATCATCGATGCGTGATCAATAAATGTCGAAAAGGCCGCATGGAGAGCACTTGACGAAGTCGCAAATCCACAGAATTTCCCCCCTCAATGCTTGATCTTCTTCCAGTAGGTGGAAAAGTCGAAGCCGGGACTGGTGTTGCCCGTGTGGCATTTTCCACAGGGTGTCGAGCCCACTTTCGCGAGCTTCACAAGAATGGGATTTTTTGCATGATCGAGGCCCGCGCCATGACAGCTCTCACAACCCACATTTGCAAGCTGCGGAGTGGCACTTCTCGATGTAAATCCATGCACGCTCTGAAGCCCGACGACGTGGCACGGAAGGCACTCCGGATCGCGGTCGTGAGCGCGCCTTTCCAACGTCTCGAGTGCATGCGAGTGCAATGACGTTTTCCACACTGCGAGCGCTTTGCTGTGGCAAGTTCCGCACGTTGCGGTGCCCGCGTAGGAATCTTTCAATGGACGGGGAAGATCTTCGAGCAAATGCTCGCTGCTCACACGTGAAAGATATGTCCGATACATCCTCGACGCCGTCGCATCGTCTTTGAATGCGGGGCTGAGCGCGACAGCCGAGTAATTACGAAAGTTTCCCTTGGAATATTCGAGGCGGAGCACGTATTTTCCGTCCGATCCGGGGGCTACGAGCAGAGTGTTTCCGATACGGGTGGGGCGCTGAGAAGGATTGCCGACAGATCGATATTGGATGAGGGCAAGCGCGGGAAATTGAGAGGCGATCTTGCGTGCATCGTCCTCTGATCCCTGCAGCAAGAGGATCGGTGCGAGCCCTGCCTCTTTCGCCTGCACGATGCCCTCCGCTATCACTTTTTCTTTGGCTGTGATCTGCTCGCCCAACGATTTTGCGAGCGCGTCGCTGTTCGCCGCAACTCCCATGACAAAGAAAGGCGGATGCACCGCGAAATCTCGCAGGTCTTTGCCGGGGCCGAGCTGGCTGGCAATGAACTTTCCGCCGGACAACGAGTTAAGCGAGAGCACCATCCCAAGTCCCAGCTTGGCGTCCGCGGGGCCAAGGTTGATGGCATCCCATCCTGCCGATCCAAGGATCTCCGCGATCGCCTGCGCCTTGATCTGGTCTTGGCGAGAGGTGCCGGCCACCAAATTGCCGTTATCTAATAGCGTTGTGCGGCCGGGAACGGCGAGTGATTTCGCGGCCTGGATCCGCCGCTTGATGCCGCCGGTCATCGGCTTGGTGCAGCCGCACGGCGCGATGTTTCCATCGATGTCCCCCGTTAGGATCAGCACGTCCGGAGGCTGCGGTCCCGACCAGAAGCCTGCCGCCGCCCCGATACCGACCAATGCGAGCGGCAAGAGCTTCATTTAACGCTTGCTTTGATGGGAACTGTGAGCTTGGGCTGAGCCGCATTCTCCGTCTCGATAAAGACCGAGCCGAAAACAGGACCAGGCTCGCCCTTTCCATCGTAAGTGACGACGATGCGGTACTCCGAGCCGGACGCGTTTGCGGACGTCTCGAAGGCCAGGTGCGGCCAGTCGGTCGTCACGCTCTTCACGCGGAAGCTCTTTGCCGGCCCGCTCACCACCAGGACGAACTTCCGCTGATTTGCCGTGAGCTCGCCCATGAAAAGATCTTGAGGCTGCACCACGATGCCGCGCTGCACAGAGAAGTTGGCTTGCAGCATTGGGAATCTTGGATTTCCGGTCGTTAGCACGATGCTCGCTTGCGACCTGCCAGGCACCGGCAGATGGCCGGTTAGGTGGGCCGTCACCTTGTAGCCTTTTCGCGGCCTTTCCTTCTCGCCCATTTCCGGATCGGCGAGGTCGCCGGTCCAAGGCTCGAACGTCACGGTGCCCGGAGGTCCGTTAAGCTCGGCCTCTTTCGGCTCGATGTTCGCGCCCTCGGTGAGTGCCAGGTAAGCGACTACGTCGGCGCCGCCTTCCGGAACGCTCACGACGTCTCCTTCAGGCATCAGCAGGCGATATCTGGGTTTCACCACAAGCCCAACGGGCACCGTTAGAGAAGGTGTTTCGGCGTCGTTGCTCGTGAGATACAGGAGGTGCTTGATAATGCCGACGCTCATCATCGTGTCGTAGGCGCCCGTCATGATGTAGCTCGCGCCGGGCTTGATGACCTCGTACCGGGTTGTGGTGATGCAGCCGCAGTCGGGGCTGAAACGGATCGCGAGGGGGGCGTTGCCCGAGTTCGTGAGCTGGAGCTCGAAGCGCGTATCGTCTCCCTGGACCACAGTGCCCATATCGATGTTCTTTGGCTCGAAGAAGACCCGGGGGCGAGCCGGAGTCAATCGCTTCTTGTTCTTGACTGCCAGGCGCAGCTCCTTCGCGATCTTGAGTGCGGTACCCGCGTAGAGGATCTCGTTCGGCAGAGGACGAGAGACTTGCTGGAGGTTTTCGTCGGTGCGCCCCATGTACGCGCCGATGATCAAAGAGGAGTCGAGGCCGAAGTAGGAGCCCAAAGCGTAGGCCACTTCGTTGTGCACGTTGACCGAGGCGATGGGCTCGGGCGGCGAGCCTCGCTTGAGGCCGATCACCGCTTCCACTCTAGGCTCGTTTGCCTGAGACGACCAGAACAGGGTCGCGCCGGCCGGCGCAGAGGTGCCGGGAACAGTTGCGAGCACCGGCTCGAATGAGAACTTCACGTCTGGGTTGGTCTTGCCGAACGTGATGGTCGCCTTAGTGATGCCCCGCCAGATGTTGACGGCGATGTCTCTCTGCGCCGCGAATTCCTCTCTTAGGTCGGCGGGGACCTTGGAATCGTCCCAATGGATCACGATCTGCGACTTCGGAAGAAGCGTTGCCGCTTTGGCCGCGCCTTCAAAATCCGACGCGTAGAGCTTGTCTTCCACGGCAAGAACGGCTGCATGGAAGCTGGCGTTCGAGTTCGGAGGCATCATTGGGCCGAGCTCGGGGGCAGGGCGAAGGGTCAGGAAAAGCAGCGTTGAAATAATCATCGAGCGGGCTCAATGTTATTCGACGGCCGGATGGGGCGTCCGTGTCGCGCTTGAAAAGAAGGTTCGGGCCAGCCGCCGAAAGGGGAGAGTGATCGGCGGTCAGGCCCTATTTCCGTTGTAGACGACATGTTTCGGGCAAACGGCGAAGTCTGTGGTGGGTTTTTTCAAAATGCTCGCTGTGGCATTGCCATCCTCGCCAAGATCCGAGGCTTCACCCAGAGACGGGGAGGCGGGGCAAGCAGGAATGTCGGTCCCACGGAATATCCAGAGCTACTCGATACATGAGTCGAAGGCCATTTGAAGACAGCCGCGCGTTTCAGGCTGCGGACCGGACGCTCATGTACGGGCGGGAGATCGTAAAGATGGGGGCTCCTATGCGCGGAACCGTGTACATAAGCTCAACTGGCATTGCGGCGGAAGAAGGATCTGATGGTCCTTCCTTCGATCCCGCAATTCAAGACGATGATGATGATTCCGAAAAGGATCGGCAGCGATGCGAACGCAATGCTGGATGCGAGCTTAGCGCCGTAAGGCCTATTTACATCGAATGAAAGTATCGCCACACGGGGTGCAAAGATGAGTTTGCCCTTTGGCAAGCTGTCTGCCGCGTAGACTTGGCCCTCCAAGTCAAAGTCGCCCCTACGGTTTTTGAGCGTGCTCGCACTTTCGGTAGGAAACATCAGAACGAGTGAAACAGGTGCATTGGGCGCCGTGCGAGATCGAATTGGAACGATCGTGTCGTTTGTTGTATCGACTGCGTTTGCAAAGTCGGCAAATCCGTCGGAGATTCGAAAGTTGCCGCCATCAGGAGATAGGGATGCAAGCTCGCTCACCGTTATCGGCGAAATCTTCCATGTGGCGTACTCAGCGTAAAGGCCGCCGAGGCCACAGAAAATGAAAATCAGCGCCATCGTCCACAACCCGAGTGTGCCGATTTGCCTCTCTGTCATCCTGATGCAATGACGTTGATTCGGAGAACGCCGTTGCCGGAGAGATGAATTGTCTGAATTTAGGACTCTGCGTGTCATTCGACGTCATGGCGATCGACACTTAGTCCATCGGCATTTGGCTTCTGAGTGGTTTCAGCGGCCGGCGGGCCGGCGCGGGATCGATGCATCTGAGAATATCTCGGCTCCGCGCTTTCGAGGTTTGTGCGTTCCGGTTGGGATTTCACGCGGAGACGCGGAGAACGCGGACGCGGGGAGGCAGACAGGAATGTCTGCCCCACGGGATGGCCAGGCCTACTCCACGTAGGCGTCGACGTCCGGTTTTTGCCTAAGGAAGGCTTCGATGAAGCCGTCAATGTCTCCGTCCGTCACGCCCGTGACGTTGCCCGTTTCATAGCCGGTCCGGTGGTCCTTGACCATCGTGTAGGGCTGGAACACGTAGCTGCGGATCTGGCGACCCCATTCGGCCGGGCCGGTCACCTTCATGTGCGACATCGCTTCCGCACCCCTCAACCGCTCGACCTCGGCAAGCCGCGCGGCCAAGACGGTCATAGCGCTGGCGCGGTTCTTGTGCTGGCTTCGCTCGTTCTGGCAGTTGACCACGATGCCCGTCGGAATGTGGGTGATGCGTACGGCGCTCTCCGTCTTGTTGACGTGTTGGCCGCCGGCGCCGCCCGCCCGCAGGGTCTCGACTTTCAGATCGTCGGGATCGATGTGGACCTCGTTGGCCTCGATCTCCGGCAAGACCTCGATCTTTGCGAACGAGGTATGCCGTCGAGAAGCAGAGTCGAAGGGCGAGATGCGGACCAGGCGATGGACGCCGTTTTCCGCTTTCAAATAGCCGTAAGCGTTCTCGCCCTCGACGGAAAAGGAGATCGATCGATAGCCGGTCACGTCGCCCGGAGTCTCGCTCAGGACTTCGCTCTTGTAGCCATGCTCCTGCACCCAGCGCTGATACATGCGGTACAGGATGGATGCCCAGTCGCAGGCCTCGGAGCCGCCCGCGCCGGCGCTGATCTCCATGATGGCGCTGCGCCCGTCGTGCTCCCCGCTGAGTAGGGTCTTGAGCTCGTACTGGTCGAGGTCTTCGAGAAATTTGGCCGCCATCTGGTCGGCCTCTTTCTCCATCTCTGGCTCAGGCTCGCCGTGGAGCATCGCGTAGAGCTCCTCGATGTCGCGCTGGGTCTTGTCGAGCACGGAGAAAGGCGCCAAGATGTTCTTCAGTCGC
>JAXDKF010000066.1:0-6774 GCA_034667265.1 Fimbriimonadaceae bacterium | reverse complement strand
GTGTAGTCGAACTTGCTGAATCGCTTGTCGCCCCAGATCGTGTCGATCTTCGTCTCGTTTGCGAGGTGGGCCATGATCGCGCCTACCCGTGTTACGCGGTCTTGCATCTCCTGGTTCTTGGAGACCTTGAGCTGCTTTTCGACCTCGATGACGTACTTCTTGCCCTGCTCGATGTCCGCGTCGATGTCCTTTTGATGCTTGGGCTCGACGGTAGGGAGAGCCTGGTCTGCAGGAGCAGCCTGGCCAAACGATGCTTGAACCAGAGCTAAAGCGAGGGTAAGGCCAAAAAGTGTTCGATTCAGCATCGTTGTGGTTCTGACGCGCAGACGTTGCCCTCGGAATCAAGAAGCATGGGTCGGTCGCGCTCTTTATCTACTACGCAGAGGATGCGCAGAGGTTCATCGCCCGTGTTCTGGAACTGGTGGGGGGTCATGCCGGGAACATGAACGGCATCCTGTGGGGCAATCTCAAAGAGGTCATTCCCGAGTCTGACTTGGCCCGTTCCAGAGAGCACGACCACGCAATGTTCGTGGTTATGCTTTTCGAACGACGTGTAGCCGCCCGGTTCGACTTCGAAGCAGCGGATCTGGAAGGCCGTCTCGGCGTCTGGCATTAGGTTGAACCGGGTGACCGACTCCCAAAAGCCCGGGTTGTCCTTGTACGGCTTGGGCTCCACGCCGTCCCAAGCTTCGTTCCGCCATCGCTGGATCAAGAGAACATCACCATTGCTTTGAGGATCTCGCCCGCCTTCATGGCTTGATACGCTTTTGGGAGCTCGTCCAGCCTGATGAAGTCGGAAACGACCTGCTCCGCCCTAATTGTGCCCGCCCTAA
This sequence comes from Fimbriimonadaceae bacterium, assembly GCA_034667265.1. Lineage (GTDB taxonomy): Bacteria > Armatimonadota > Fimbriimonadia > Fimbriimonadales > Fimbriimonadaceae > JANYLD01. The sequence goes on along the minus strand of JAXDKF010000066.1, from coordinate 5,941 downwards.
TGAGCTCGGTAGCGGCCGCCGTGTCCGTTGGCCCGCAGGAATAGCTGCTGACCAGTCGGGCATCCTTAAAATAGAGGCCGTTCAAATCGAGCCGCGTTGGGCCGGTCGGGGGCATGGGCGCAAATAATACGATCGTTCCTCCCGGCGCCACCATTCGGGTGGCGAGGGCGAGGGCGTCCGCGTTGCCGGGGCACACGATGACGATGTCCGCCGTTGTGGCGGCGTCGGAATGCGACGCATCTAGGCCAAGATTTCTCGCCCATTCGACCCTGCCCGCCTTTAGGTCGTAGCCCCTAGCATCTGGAAGCACAAGCATGTGCATCAGCCCCATGGTTCCAAGGCCGATCACTGCTTGCTTCGCGTGTTGGTTATCTGTGGATGCGACGCCTGCGCTCCGTATCGACTTCGCCACACATGCGAGCGGCTCAATCAATGCCGCATCGCGAGGGCGCAAGTGGTCGGCGCGGATGGTGTCGTTCAGATTCTCCTTCCCGACGGCGAAGAACTCCGCCATGCCGCCGGGCACAAGCTTGCTGGCTTTCCACTGAATGCAATGGACGTAAAGACCTCTGCGGCACTCTTGGCATGAAAGGCAGGGGGCGTGATGATGCGGAAAGACGCGACACCCGACTGGATAACGATCGTCGTCGGACTCCACTACAATTCCGGCTACTTCGTGGCCAAACACGTGCGGGACCTTGTGGTCCATGTACCAATCCATCAATTCGCCCGAGCAGAGTCCGCAGGCTTCTGTTTTGACGAGGAGGCCGCCTTCCGGCAGGCACGGCACGGGCTCATCCGCGATGAGAAGGTTGCCTTTTCCTGTATAGCGAGCGAGCTTCATGAGGTGGTTGTTATCGGAGTGTCGTCCCTGGCGAGCTTGCGAGTCGAAAGGGCGCTCACCCCAAGCTTCTCCTGATGACGGGGGGAAGCAGAGTTTCCCGTCAGATCCTCTACTCGCAAGCTCGCTCCGGATGACAACAATTCATCACGGCCGGAAAACGTATTTGATGCCGAGACCTGCTTTCAAGTCCTCGAAGGTCTGCGTGCCCTCCTCGAGCTGGCGCTCACCGGACAGCAGCGGCCTAAGGTCCATGCGCCCTCCGCTCAGCGACCGACGCGCCGTACGCACGGCGTCGGTGCCGAAGTGGAAGGGGCTGATGAGCTTGATCTGATCGTAATGCAGCTTGCGAGTATCGAAGCTTGCCCGCGTCCCCGCGGCGCACCCTCCAAACAGCACGACCCTGCCCCCCCGGCGCACGTACTCCATGCTCGACTCCCAAACTTCGACGCTGCCGGTGCACTCGACGACGAGGTCGAAACCGCGACCCTCTGGCCGGACAACATTCTCAAGGCTCGTTGGAATCGCCCCGAGCCGCTCCCCCACGCCCAGCCGGTGCTCATTTCTGCCGGCGAGGGTGACCTGTTCCACACCCAGCATCTTGAGCACGGCGACGAACATCAGTCCTATGGATCCAGGTCCGATGACGAGCGCGCGCATTTCCGGCTTCAGCTTAAGGAGCGAGATCGCCTGGGCGACGCATGCCAGCGGTTCGAGAAGGCTGGCTTCCTCGAACGAAAGATCTTCCGGCTTATCGAAAAGATTTAGCCGGGCGATGTGCGCGGGGATCTTCAGGTACTCGGCGTACGTTCCGAGAACCTTGGTCGCCATGATCGACTCGCAGAGGTTCTCTTGCCCTTCCGCGCACCAGTAACACATCTGGCACGGCGCGGAATGCACGCCCATCACTGCTTGGCCGACTCGGAATGGAGCCCCCTCTCCGACCTCGGCGACGACTCCACTGTATTCGTGGCCAAAGAGTCCGGGCATAGGGATCTGCGGGTGACCGCGCAGGTATGCCTTGAGGTCGGTTCCGCACGTGGTGGCCGCCGCAACTCGCACCAGGACCTCGCCGGGTCCCGGCCGGGGGACTTCCACCCGATGAAGGGAGATGCAGCCAGGTTCTTCGAGAACCAGGGCTCGCATTGTGAGCGGCACACGGCCTGCGCCTTCGTCGGTTGTTAAGCGGGAAGCGATCACAGCGGGCCTATAGTTTGGCCTAAATTCTCCGAACGGGTCAGATTCAGGATCCAGGATCCAGGATTCAAGATGCAGGATGCAGGATGCAAGATTCGATGCCACGTGATGGATTACTGGCTCCCGGAAGTCCAAGCCTTGCCATCTCGGATCTCGGATCTCGGATCTTGGATCTTGGATCTCGGATCTTGGATCTGGATCTTGAATCATGAATCCCGTCCCGCATCATGAATCGGTTCTCCCGCCCCGTGTATCCTTGCATCCATGCCTGCGATCGACACCAGCGTGTGGATCAACGCCCCGCTGGAGCGCGTTTACGACATCGCTAAGGACAGCCGCTCGTTTCCCGACTTCATGAGGGACGTACAGTCGGTCACGCCAGTTGAAGAAGCGGATAACCGCTTCGTGGCTGATTGGGTGGGCATCGTGCCCCAGTTCATGCTGAAAGTGCGCTGGAGGCAGGAAGACCTTTGGGATGACGCCGCCCGCACGTGCCACTTCAAGCAGGTGAAGGGCGACTATGACCAGCTCGAGGGAGTTTGGACGTTCAAGCCGGAGAACAACGGCACCCGCTTCGCAACACACCTCGACTACGAGTACAACGTGCCGACGCTTGGGCCGCTCGTTAAGAAGGTGATCCACTCAATCGTGGTGAAGAACCTCGAGAACATCAACGAGGCGATTAAGGGCAGGGCAGAAGGAACGTAAATAGTAAATGGTAAATGGCCGGAGGGGTTCGAGTTGAACCTGATCCGGTGCCGCAATACCATAACACCGTAATACCGCAACACCGGTTCTCCCCACTTGCCATTTAGCATTCACAGCCACTCTCGTGGCCGCCAAGTAAACTGAAAACCAATGGCCGGACTCGATCCCAAGCTGATCAAGCACGCGCTCAGCGTTGCCCGCGAGCACGGGTTCGCGGAGGTTGAGATTGAGACGCCCACGGGCAGGTTCGCGGCGACTCTGGATCGAGCCAAGAAAACTGCCGAGGCTCCAGCTCCGGTCGAGGGCCACGCCAAAGACGGCTCGTCGAACGGCTTCCTGGACATCAAAGCGACATTAGTTGGATACTACAACCAGGCAAAACCAGCGCTGGAACCGGGAAAGAGCGTCTCTAAAGGTGACGTGATCGCGGTGATATCGGCTTTGGGCCTGGCAAACGAGGTGGAGTCTCCTCATTCGGGAGAAGTCGCCGAAGTGCTGGTCGCCGATGGGGACCCGGTCCAATACGGGCAGGTGCTGGCCCGAGTCAAGGTGAACGCATGAAAAGACGCGGATTTACATTGATCGCAACGTTGGCAACGGTAGCCATCATCTGCATCCTGATGGTGGTCATGATGCAAGGCATGGGCGGCAGCATGCCGACCAGGAAGGACGGGCTCGGCACAACCATCCCTGGCCAAGCGCAGCTCAGTGCCCGAGACCAGGTTTGCCGGAGCAACTTGGGCCAAGTCCGACAGGCTTTGGCTTTGGCGCGAACCGCCAGCGACGAGCCTCCAACGGCAATCGAAGATGCCCGCATCGGCGAGCAATTCTACAGCTGTCCAATCGGACACGAGCCCTACAAGTACGACGCCGCAACCGGCGAGGTCCACTGCACCCATAAAGGGCACGAACGCTACTGATGTTTCATAAGGTTCTCATCGCGAACCGCGGCGAAATCGCGTGCCGCGTCATACGAGCTTGCCGGGAGATGGGCATCCGCAGCGTTGCGGTCTACTCAGAGGCCGATCAGGACAGCCTCCATGCTCTGATCGCGGATGAGGCCATCTGCATCGGCGCGGGCAGCAACTCGGAGAGCTATCTCAATCTCGCCAACATCCTTATGGCTGTGCAGATCTCCGGGGCTGAGGCCGTCCATCCTGGCTACGGCTATTTCAGCGAGCGAGCAAATTTTGCCGAGGCCCTTCGCGCTTTGAACGTGGGCTTCATCGGTCCGACTCCTGAAGCGATTGAAGCGATGGGCGACAAGGCGAAAGCCAAAGAGGCTGCGGTCAGGTCCAAGTGTCCTGTAGTGCCTGGCTCCGACGGACCTGTTAACAGCGACTCTGATGCCCTGAAAGTCGCAGAAAAGATCGGGTACCCCATCCTGCTCAAGGCGGTCGCAGGAGGAGGCGGGCGAGGCATTCGCCGGGTGGATTCTCCTGGCGAGCTCTCGAGCCTTTGGAAGACCGCATCCGCAGAAGCGCAAGCCAGCTTTGGAAGCGGAGAGATGCTCGTCGAGAAGCTTGTCGACAAGCCCCGGCACGTCGAGATCCAGATCATCGGCGACCGGCACGGCAACATGGTCTATCTGGGCGAGCGCGAATGCTCGATCCAAAATTTGAGACATCAAAAGATTGTCGAGGAAGCGCCCTATGCGAAGCTTCCTCCTGGGGTCAGAAAGGAGATGGGCGAGGCTGCTGTTCGCGTGGCAAAAAGCGTGGGCTATACCAACGCGGGAACCGTCGAATTCTTGGTGGACAAGGACAACAAGTTTTACTTCCTCGAGATGAACACGCGACTCCAAGTGGAGCATCCGATCACGGAAGAAATCACGGGCGTCGACCTCGTCAAGCTCATGCTCATGGTTGCGAGCGGCGAGCGGCTGCCTTTCCACCAGAAGGATGTGAAATTGACGGGCCACTCGATCGAGGCTCGCATCACCGCCCAAGACCCCGAGAGAGATTTCGCGCCCAGCACCGGCTGCATCACGATGTGGCGTCAGCCGGGCGGCAAAGGCGTGCGCATGGAGACGCATTGTTACGCCGGCTATGCGGTGAGTCCGTACTACGATCCGATGCTCGCCAAGGTGATCGTCACGGCGGAAAACCGTGACGCCGCGGTGAAGAAATTGCAGACCGCGCTGGCGGAATTCGAGGTCGGCGGGATCGCCACGAACATTCCATTTTTGAGAAGGCTTATTGCCAGCCCGCAGTACGTGTCGGGTGACTTCCACACGGGTTTCGTTCCCGCTTTTCTGCAGGAGACCAATGGCTAAATCTCGCAGAAAGGCGCGCGAGGCGGCGCTTCAAACGCTTTACGAGATCGAGGTGGGCGGCAAAGCCCAAGAAGCGAATGCGCTCAGCAACACGCTCGAGGTCTCGGGCCTCTCTGAAGAGTTGGCGGAATATGCAACTCGCTTAACGGAAGGCATTCTTTCCCACAAGACCGAGCTCGACGAGAAAATCTCGGCGGCGGTGCAGGGTTACGATTACGACCGGCTTGCGGCGGTGGACCGGAATATCTTGCGGGTGGCTGCCTACGAGCTTTACTACGAGCCGGACGTTCCGCCGAAGGTCACGATCAACGAAGCGATTGAGATCGCGAAGAAGTATTCGACCGCGGAAAGCGGGCGGTTTGTGAACGGCGTTCTTGGAAACGTGGTGCGACAGAGCCCGAAAGCTCAGTGGGATCCGTCCTCGGCTCCCGCGGGCGACGAACCGGAAAGCGTGGTGCGAGACACGCCGGTTGAGCCGGAAGTGGAGACACTCGAGGCAGGATCTGAAGAAGCGCAACGTCTTGCGAAAGTCGGCGGCTGGAAACTGCGCAACGAAGACTGATTCACCTATCAGGTTAAAGCTCTCATGAACGAGCAGCCTCGCTTTGCTTTCATTCAAGTGATGGGAAAGCTCGCGACGCAAGCCTCCGAAGAAGAGATTCGGGCCGCATGTGGCGACCTGGACGCCGACGAAAGAAAGCTGGTCGAAGGGCTTCTTCTCACGAGGGCGGGTGAAGAAGAGGCAGCCAAGAATCTTTTTGCGCAGTGTTTGGACAGCGAATCACCCGGCGTCGCGATGATCGCGACATCCTGTCTGAAAGACACCAGCGAACCACGGGAGCCGAAGGAGCCTGAGATTTATCGGGCGGACGCGGACATTCTGCACCACGTGATCGGCTGGATGAAGTGGTCGATCAAGG
>JAXDKF010000065.1:0-3179 GCA_034667265.1 Fimbriimonadaceae bacterium | reverse complement strand
ACCGACACGCTGCCTGACCGGGGGACGAGCCGATCGACCGATCGCTTGTCCTGTCGCTCGAATGCGTTGACGATGTCGTCGATCGCGTTGTCGAGCGCTCGGCGGCTGACGTAGCTGTCGTCGTATCGGCCGCCGCGGTCATCGCTGTAGCGGTCGTCGCGGTATCTGTTGGACGGCTGGTAGTCGTAAGGGAAGCCGATGAACGAGTTGCCGTAATTCGTGGTGTAGACGATCCGGGTGCTCGAGATATAGCCCGGCAGATACGGATAGTAGTACCACGGCGAGACTACGCAAGCGCCCGTCGTGTTGTACGGGTCGAACGCGTAATACGGATAGCTGAACGAGTCGTCCCGCCATCTCGAGTTGTAGTGGTAGTAGCCCACGCGATACCCGTCGTCGCGGTTTCGATTGTCGCGATAGCGGATCTGCGCGCGGTCCTCGCGGCGGATCTGATCTCGCATTGGCACGTTTGCGTCCTCGCGCGGCGGGATCCTCTTGATGATCACCGGCTGCCGCTGCGTGTCTTGACTCGTGAGGTTGTGAACGCTTCGGTACTGCGGTCGCCCGCTGCGGGATTGGCTCCGCTGGAGGTAGTTGTCTTCTCGCTGGCTGCCCGGCTGCTGAGGAGCCGAGTACTCCCGCGGAGATCCGCCCTGAGATTGGCTACCCTGTGACTGGCCGCCTTGCGACTGGCCGCCGCCACCGCCGTTGGATTTGCGGGGGGATTCGGACCCGGAAGACTTGCCGCCGCCTGATCCACCGGAGGACTTTTTAGGAGGCGAGCTGGACTGCCCTCCGCCGTTTCCGCCGCCATTGCCCTTCTTCTTGCCGAGCAAGGAATCCTGGGCGGGCGCCGCCGCTACTAGTGCGAGGCACCCCAAACCTACCAATAAGCGCTCGAATCTCATATCTCTACTTCCTTATACGTGATTGACGAACACAACCGTCGCTTGTTACATTAGATTCTTCGAAGCAAGAATCGCCCTTTGGGAGTGCGCGAGCTTGCTCGCGCTTTTGCCGGGATGCAAGATCCAGGATTCAGGATCCAGGTGCTGGATTCAGGCTGTTCGCAGTCCCGAGCTCGGAGTTCCGAGTTTGAACCTCGCTCCCGTAGAGAAGCGTATCCATCTAACACCCCGAAGGGGTACGAAAAAGTAGCCGGGGGTTGGAGCGAACTCCGCAACGAAGTGGAGGAGTGAGCGGATACCCCCGGACCGGTCGCGCGTGGACCGCACCCTGAAGGGGTGCTAGAACATCACCGCACGTCGAATGGACCAACGACCAACGATCCTGCCAAAATGAATCCAATGACTAAGCGCCGCATCGCGGTGATCCCAGGCGACGGAATTGGGCCCGAGATCATGGACGCCACCCTATCGATCCTCGAGGCCACCGGCTTCCAAGCGGAATGGGTCTACCTCGAGGCCGGCCTGAGCGGGATCGAGAAGTGCGGCGAGGCCGTCCCACCCGAGACCATCGACACCATCCGCGAGCTCGGCATCGCCATCAAAGGCCCGACCACGACCCCCAGCAGCGGCGGCCACCAAAGCGCCAACGTGCAGCTCCGCAAGGCGCTCGACCTCTTCGCCAACGTCCGGCCGGCCAAGACCCTGCCCGGCATCAGCGGCCCCTTCTCGGACAAGAACATCGACATCATCATCATCCGCGAGAACACGGAAGACCTCTACGCGGGCATAGAATTCCAGCCGCATCCGGACATCGCGCAGGCCATCAAGGTGATCACGCGCCCGGGGTGCAAGCGCCTTTGCGAATACGGCTTCGAGCTCGCGCGCCGGCAAGGCCGCAAGCGTCTGACCGCCGTCCACAAGGCCAACATCATGAAGCTCACGGACGGCATGTTCCTTGAGGAATTCCACAAGGTTGCCGCCAATCACCCAGAGCTCCAAGCGGACGAGATCATCGTCGACAACTGTTGCATGCAGCTCGTCATCCGCCCCGAGCGGTTCGATGTCTTGGTCACAGAGAATTTGTATGGCGACATCGTCAGCGATCTTTGCGCCGGCTTGGTCGGCGGCCTCGGTCTTGCGCCCGGCGCGAACATCGGCGAGAAGTGCGCCGTGTTCGAAGCAGTGCACGGCTCAGCGCCTGACATCGCCGGGCAAGGCATCGCCAATCCGGCGGCGCTGGTGATGAGCGCGGTCATGATGCTGCGCCACATTGGCGAGCACGAAAAAGCAGACCGCATCATGAACGCCGTGCTTCAGGTGTTCGCGGAAGGCCGCGTGATGACCGGCGATCTTGGCGGCAAGGCGACGACCAAAGAATTCGCCGCCGAGGTCATCCGCCTCGCCTCGCAAACGCCGGCTGCTGTTTCATAGGGGAGGCAGACCGGAATGTCCGCCCCACCCAATTGAGGGCGCGCAGCTGCCTCCAGACGCCACCCCACGCGCGCGCCTCGCATTTCACTCGCAGGTGTCTGGAGGCTAAAGAACTCCGATTTCGGACCCTGCCCACGCCGACGCGCCATCCATCTGATAGCCCGAAGGGGTCCGAAAGTAGCTCGGGCTTGGAGCGAACTCCGGAGCTGCCTACCGAAGATGAGATATCTCAATCTGACACCCCGCAGGGGTTGGAAAAAGTAGCCGGGGGTTGGAGCGAACTCCGGAACGCAGTGCAGGAGTGAGCGGATACCCCCGGACTGCTCGCGCGTGGCGCGCACCCTGAAGGGGTGCTAGAACATCACCGCATCTCGGACCGAGCTCCGTCCCCAATTCCTCGTTCTAAGTAGACTCCCGCCCATGCGGATCCTGCTCGTCGGCGGAGGCGGAATGCTGGGCACCGACGTAAACGCCGAGCTCGTGCAGCGCGGACACGAAACCATCGTCCCGCTCAGAGCCGATCTCGACATCACCGACCCCGAGTCCGTCGCAAAAGTATCGGCCGGCGAGTGGGGCCAGTTCGAGTGGTGCATCAACTGCGCCGCCTACACCGCCGTCGACAAGGCGGAAACGGAAAAACAGCAAGCCCACGAGATCAACGCGATCGGCCCCAGCTACCTCGCTAATATCTGCGCGATGAGCGGCATCAAGCTGCTGCACGTCAGCACCGATTTCGTCTTCGACGGCGAAGCAACAACGCCCTACAAAGAAGACGATCCCACGCACCCGCTGGGCGCGTACGGAGAGACCAAATGGCTCGGCGAGCAAGCGGTGCTGCAA
>JAXDKF010000064.1:0-3893 GCA_034667265.1 Fimbriimonadaceae bacterium | reverse complement strand
GTACTTCGCCTCGTCGAGCTTTTCTCGAACTGCTAGGGCGAGCTGCACGGAGATCGGCATGCGCAGCCCTGACCATTTGGGAACGGCGCCGACCGTGCTATCGGCCCGCCGCACCCACGCCGTCATGTCCTTGATCCGGATGAATTCTAACGGCTGGCCAGAAAACACGAACTTGTCGCCGGGTCGCAGCCGTGTCAGAAAGTTCTCTTCCACGGACCCAAGCTTTTGACCCTTCAGATACTGCACGGTCATCGCGGCCTCTGAGACGATGGTGCCGATGGACGCGCGATGACGGGATGCGATCTTCTTGTCCTCGACCACGTACCGGCCGTCCACCAAGACCGCCCGTCGATACTCCGGATACGCCTTCAACGTATCGCCCCCGCGACTTACAAAGTCGATACACCACACCCACTCTTCCTCGCTGAGGTCCTCGTAAGCTTTGGTGGTTTTCACCTCGCTCTTGAGCTCTAGCTCGACAAACCCTTCTCCAGCGGCGATCGTGACCATGTGCTGCACGAGCACGTCGAGTGGTCGACGAGCCCCTTCCCGCGCTTCGATCTTCTTCTCCGCCGCCGCGTCTCGGGCGGCGGCGTTGTCAATCAGCTCCAACGCGTAGGTGGGAACACAGGTGACGAGGCTGGGCACGCCGGGTCGATGGCCGCTGCGGCCTGCGCGCTGGATCAACCGCGCGACGCCCTTCGGGCTTCCCACCTGCAAGACTCGGTCGACAGGAGAGAAGTCGACGCCCAGATCGAGGCTCGACGTGCAGACCACAGCCCGTAATGTGCCCGTGCGCAGACCTTCTTCGACCACCTCTCGCTCTTCCCTCTCCAACGATCCGTGATGCAGCCCGATCTGCCCAGCCCAATCGGGCCGGAGATCGAGAATGCCCTTGTACCAAATTTCCGTGTGCGCGCGTGTGTTGCAGAAGATGAGCGTGGTGCCGCCCTTTTCCAGCTCATCAATCACCAGGGGGATCATTTGCGATCCGATCTGCCCGGCCCACGGAAACCGCTCGATCGTCGGCGGAAGGAGGGAGTCGATGATCACGGGCTTGGGCACATCACCCTGAATCAGCACTCCGTCGTGCCCAACGCCGAGTAACGTTTGCATGGCTTCGTCCAGATTTCCCAGCGTCGCCGACAGACCCCACGTCCGAAGCGCTGGATTGAACGATCTCAGCCTTGCCAGCGCCAACTCCGTCAAGACGCCGCGCTTGCTGGACATCAACTCGTGCCACTCGTCCACGACCACGCAACGCAAACTGCTGAGCTGCTCCCGCGCTTCAGGCCGTGAGAGCATGATGCAGAGACTTTCCGGCGTGGTCACCAGAGCATCGGGCATGTCCTTGGCCTGCTTCGCTTTCTGATGGGAGCTCGTGTCACCCGTGCGAGATTCAACCCGCCAGTTGCTGCCGAGATCGGGAAGGGGCGCTTGCAACGCTTTCACTGTATCGATCGCGAGCGCGCGCAACGGCGTGATCCACAGCATCTTCAGGCGCGAACTCGGAACTGGGAACTCGGAACGCGGAACTTCGGCCTTCAATGCAGATTTGGGTCGGCGCTTCTTCGCTTCCTTGCCTTCCAGGCCCGAGTTCTGGGCTCCGAGGTCCGAGCTTTCCAACAGTGGTCCGAGCCAAGCGGCAAGCGTCTTACCCGTGCCGGTGGCTGAATGGATGAGCCCACTTTTCCCTGCCAGATACGATCGCCAGACCTCGATTTGGAAGTCGAAAGGCTCCCAGCCGCGCGCGCGGAATAGCCCCTCGACAGGCTTCAAATCAATATCAGGAGCAGCCAACGCCGCCCGTTTCCGCGCCACAACTTAGGTTAGACGCATGCCCATGCGAGTCGGCTCACGGCCTCATCGACTCGACCGGCACGCCAATCAGCTCCGACAACGTATCCGCCAGGGCCATCGACCTCGGCTGCTGATCGCCTTGGCCGATTTCGGAGGTGATGCTCTCTTCCCAGAACATCCAATCGGGGAGCATGGAGTTGTTCACGAAATCGCCTTGGCCATAGAACCTGCAGATCACGACCTCCTTGCCGTCCTTCAATTTCAACGCGACGGTGAAGAGCTCGTCGCCTGAGTCGATGGTCCAGGAGCCGCTCGTATTCAAATAGCCGTAGTGGATCTCCTCGATCCAATCGAACGGGATCCGCCTCGAATACCCGAAGAACCAGAACCTGCGTCCTTTGACCCGCACGAGCTTCGCCTGCGGATCGACCGTGACCACTCGAGAAGCCGCGCCTAAGGTGAACACATGGGCCTGCCACCCGGACGAGATCACGAGCACCTGTCCGCGCTTGGAAATGACCGGGCCGATGTTCAGCAGCTTGCCGAACAGCCACCTAGAGGCCGCGTTCGTAACGATGGACATCTAATACATCGTATCAAATGGCTCCTACCGTCTACACTTCCCTTCCGTATGCCCGAGCTGCCTGAAGTCGAGACCGTATGCCGCGTGATGAGGCGAGCGTTGGTCGGAAAGAAGATTGTGGACGTCGAGGTTGTGCCGGACACGATCATGTTTGGCTCAGCTCCTCGTGCGGCAATTGAGAGCGCGTTACAGGGCAAGACCGTGAAGGCGATCGGTCGCAAAGGAAAGGCGTGGTGGATCGAAACAGATTCCCCGCCCGTGCTCTTCGGCCATCTCGGAATGACCGGCTGGATCCGGCAGCTGGGCAAGCCCACCACTAGACTTCGCGAGCACGGCGAAGCGCCTCTCGACGACGAGGCAGGCCGTCCCAGATTTCTGAAATTAATGATCACCGCCGAAGATGGCTCTCGCGTGGCGCTCACAGACGGGCGTCGACTTGGCCGAGTATGGCTAAGCGAATCGCCAGAGGGAGATCCAAAGATCGCCAAGCTCGGTCCGGATGCCATGGACCAACTGCCGAAAGGAGACAAGTTCGCGGCGCTCTTCCGCAAGCGCAACGCACCGATCAAGACTGTGCTGATGGATCAGCACGTGCTGTCGGGCATCGGGAACTGGCTGGCCGACGAGGTGCTCTACCAATCCCGCATAGCGCCTCAACGTCTGGCCTCTTCCCTCTCGGATTCGGAGTTGGCCGCCATGCGGCGCAAGATCGTCAAGGTGTTGAAGACGGCTGTCGATGCCAGTGCGGACAGCGACAAGTATCCGAAGAGCTGGCTGTTCCACCACCGCTGGGGCGGCTCGCGCGGCGCGGAGAAGATCGGTCGACACCAGATCGTGAGAGACGAAGTGGGTGGCAGAACCACCGCTTGGGTTCCCGCCCTGCAGAAGTGATCGTGGCTACGCAGACATCGACATCCGACCGCGGCTCTCGACCGCCAACGCCAAGGCTTCCAGCAATCCGACGGTGTCATCCCAACCTAGGCATCCATCCGTGATGCTTTGCCCGTAGACCAAAGGTCGCCCGCCGACATGCTCCTGCTTCCCGCCAACAAGGTTGCTCTCCACCATAACGCCCATCAAGCTCTCGTCGCCTGTGCGGACACGCATTCCAAGTTCTCGGCAAATCTCGATCTGGCGCAAGGGATCCTTGTCGCAGTTGGCGTGGCTTGCGTCAACCATGAGGCGGGCAGGTAGATCCTTGGCGACCAAGGCCTGACAGGTCTCGCGAACGGTATGCGTGTCGTAGTTGGGTCGCTGGCCCCCACGCAGGATCACGTGGCAATCGGGGTTGCCCTTGGTCGAGACGATGGCCGAGCTGCCGCCCTTCGTCACGCCCAGAAAATGATGGGGGATGCCTGCCGCTTGGACTGCGTCTACCGCGATCTTCACGTTCCCGTCCACGCCGTTCTTAAATCCGATGGGACAGGACACGCCCGAGGCCAACTCCCGATGCACCTGGCTCTCGGTCGTCCGCGCCCCAATAGCTCCCCAGGAAACCAGGTCCGCGATG
>JAXDKF010000063.1:0-3428 GCA_034667265.1 Fimbriimonadaceae bacterium | reverse complement strand
AAAAAGAACGACCGGCTCATCGAGCTGGAGACCGAGTCCGAATGGACCTTTAACTGCCGGACGCGCGGGCCCGACATTCCCACCCCTGGCGACGCCAAGCCGGCAATCACCTGGACCTGCGTGCTGGTCAACAAGAAGGGCGAGCGACGCTTCATTCCCGAGCAGCGCATGGCCACCTTCTTCAAGCGCCGGGAAGACTGATCCCACGGGAGCACCGTGAACGAGCCTGAGTTCCGCAACGCCATTCGAGAGATCCTTTTCGACGCTGCCCGCCACCGGGCCGGCGAGCGATCCATGCACGATCACGGTTGGATGGACCAAGCTACCGCTCATGCCGTGGAGCGCCTGGCTCACGACTGGAATTACACGTCGGGCATGCGAACCCGCGACGAGCTGGTGACTGACGTGCACGCCCGGCTCTCCACCACCGACAACGCTCTTTTGAGGGCGCTGGACCCGGAACGCCTCGCAGATTCATTGATGAAGGTGGAAGAGGCAAAGTGACTTCAGGAACCTTTTTGGGAAGCTGAAAGCCCCATAACCGGCGCTGCAACCCAGGCGTTGCAACGCATCTGCGCTTAAAGGAGTCATAATCGATCAGCTACGGCAACGAGTCCATAGACTGTCTGCAGAATCCGCCTCGGCGAGTTTTGTCCAGGGAATCAATTGACTGCAAGCGCGTGCAAAACTCGGCGGCCCTGAGGCCGCAGCATACGGAGGCCAGATTTGGCAACAAAAACACTATACGTCGGAAATATCTCTTACTCCAGCACGGAGCAGAGTCTGCAGGAAGCTTTCGCCCAGTACGGGGCCAGCAATGTTCGAATCATCGAAGGTCGCGGTTTCGCGTTCCTTGACATCGATGCCGATCACCTCGAGGCCGCGGTTGCGGACAAGAATGGCGCCCAGCTCGATGGTCGCACCCTCACTGTCAACGAGGCTCGCCCGAAGGGTGAGAGCCGGGGCAGCGGTGGTGGTGGCGGCGGCGGCGGTCGCAGTGGTGGCTACGGCGGAGGCGGCGGTGGCGGCCGATCCGGCGGCGGCGGTGGCTACGGCGGCGGTGGCGGTGGCTACGGCGGTGGTGGTGGCGGCGGTCGCGGTGGACGCGGCGGACGCTACTAAGCTAATCAACCGCTAAGCGGTATTGACGGAGCGTCGAGAGCTTTGCTCTCGGCGCTCTTTTTGTTTATGGGTGCAGCGAAGAGCCGAGAGCCCAAAGCCGCGGGCCTAAAAAGAAAAGGGTCCCACGTTTGCGATGGTCAACTCCTGGAGCAATCGCTGACCTAGGGTGCAGGGGCGGAAACGGGGACCCTCTGTGAAAGTTGGACCCGCTTCTCAGCGTTTTGTTTGGTGGCATTTTCAAGTACAAACAACTCGCCACAGCCGCCCGGCAACTCTATCGCGCGAGTCGCGTCGAACGCTTTGTGCTGGACGACATTCTCTGCGATAGGCAAGTTCAGGTGGAGGCTGGCGACAGCCCCAATAGCGTTAGGTTGACGCTGAGAGGAGAGGCTACCGTGAGCTATTCCTTGTCCAGAGATTGCGTCCGCGCAGTGCTTGAGGGAGAAACGGTTCAGATCGCGGGACATGGCGGTTTTTGCAAGCTGACGATGGATGGGGAATTCATCTGGGCGACTTACGCCGTGGGCGGCCGAAGCAGCTCGTGCGTCTTGTCGCGTCGAAAGCTAGAACAAGCTGTGGCGGCGTGAGAACCGTCATCTCCTTAGTAGACGCCCGAGCCTCTAGGGACCCGCCGTTCCTCACGGGTCCCACTCCTTCTTCGCTTGACGCGGAGCAGTCGTGATGCCTCGCATTGCGCAGGCCACTATGCCTGAACAGGAGGCGCTACGGCGTTCCGGAGAATCTGGTCTCGAGCGTACAGCTCAAGCGCTTCAGTGAACTCGCGAGGCTTGACCGGGAGCGCCTGAAGAGGAATGCTGAGGCCCTTTCGGTGCTTCAAGTTGGTGTCTACCAAGTATCGTGTCCAACCCTTGTAGCGGTTAGCGAACTCCACTGGATCTCTTGGCGTCACGATCGCAAGTTGGACCTTATTCAGTCCAGCTTGCAGCACCATTCCACGGACGCTCTGGATGTCCTTCCAAGGGATAAATCCGTACTTGGGGCTATGGAACGTAATGCCCTTGTCGTCGACCTCCAGAAACGGATCGTGCGTCACGAGGCGCTTCACCCAAAAGTAGGTTAACGGAATGAATATGAGCACCATGACGGGTATGGAGAACATCCCAAGGAGGCTCATCGCGTCGAGGGGTCGTGGCTCGACAAACCACAGCTCATAAGTGGCTAGAGCTCCGCCAACAATGAGCGCAAGTCCGCCTACCAGCGTGAAGAACACCTTCACGCGGCTCATGTACAGCTTCATGGGAAACGCAGGGTGGAACACGCTCCCGTCCATTGTAAGGCAAAGAGCCTAGCTTAGTCCGGGCGAGAGTTTCTCGTTCGCTTCGGATTGAGCGGCTGATCGGGCTCCGGTTTCTTAGTCGTCTTGGCTGACTTTCGCGGAGCTCGCTTTTTCGGCGTGCCTTGATTGCCTTTCGTCGCCGAAGTCTTCTGAGCTTTGACTTCCTCTTGACCCGTCGGGGAAGCGGTCGAGGTCGAAGGCTCTTGAGCAGGCTTGGCCGCTCGCGGCGCTGAGGTCGCTTTGTTGGCCTGCGTCGAGGTACCGGCGTCCGCTCGCGCGCCGGCCGGCTTGGAAGGGGCTTTCACACCCGCATTCGGCTGCTTCTTCTCGTCCCCGGTTCCCGGCTTTCGCTTCTGCTCGCCCTTGACCAACTTTCGGACCGCGCCGTATGCGACCATTGCCGCCGTAAAGCCAAGCGCCATCCAGGGCAACGTAGAAGGGATGCGCGGAATACGGACAGGGCCGTTCATAGCTCTATTTACTCGGTCGAGGGCGCTGGGGTTTCAAGCGGCGGTGTCCCCTTTTCGGTCTCCTGACTCTGAAAGGCCTCTCGGATCCAAGAGAGAATCAGCATGGCGGCCGCTACGGTAATGCAGGCGTCCGCCACGTTGAACACAGGGAAATCGATAAGCCTGAAATAGAACATGTCGGTCACCCGCTTGTGCACGAGCCGGTCATAAAGATTCCCGAGAGCACCCGCGGCAAGCAAAGCGGCAGAGGTATGCGCCCAGCGGGACTCGTAGGGATGGGTTAAGTTGTACCAAACAGCGCCAATCGTTATAGCGATCGCTATCGGCGCAAGGAAGATGCCCCCTCCTTGGAACCAGCCGAAGGCGATGCCTTCGTTAAAGGTCAGCCGAAGCTCGAACACTCCTGGCCAAAGGGTGAGAAAGGTGCGTCCAGGCGTCATGTCGGCCGCGCTCATCGCCCAAACCTTGACCATTTGGTCGGCCGCGAGCAGAACGACTAAGAGAAACCAGAAGAGGAGGCGCCTGTTCTCGCGTTGGCT
>JAXDKF010000062.1:0-3201 GCA_034667265.1 Fimbriimonadaceae bacterium | reverse complement strand
AGTGTCGACCTCGAAGAATTCCATCGGCTTGAAGCCGAACATCGACGCGAAAACCCCGCTCGGAAACGCCTCCAGCATGGTGTTATAGTCGCGGACGACCGCGTTGTAATACTGCCGCGCGTCGGCGATGCTCTTCTCCGAGCCGCTGAGCTGCTGCTGCAAGTCGAGGAAGCTCTGGTTGGCCTTGAGATCGGGGTACGCCTCCGCCAGTGCGTAGACCTGGGTGATGCCCCGCGTGAGGTCGCCCTCCGCGGCCGCCCGCTGGGGTAGGGAAGGCGCCGACATCGCATTCGACCGGGCCTGCACCACGCGCTCCAGCGTGGACTGCTCATAGCCCGTATAGCCCTTGACCGCCGCCACCAAATTGGGGATCAGCTCCGCGCGCCGCTTGAGATACACGTCCACGTCCGCCCACGCGTTCTTCCCGAGCTGGCGCATCTTGACCAGGCCGTTGTATTGCCAGATCAGCACGACCAGCAGCGCAACGAGGACGGCGGCGAAGATGTACAGCCCGTTCATTCGTGAAGGATTGTGGCCGAAAAGGTAAATGGTAAGTGGTAAATCGTAAATGGACGGAGGGAGTTCCGACCGACCACTTGTGTCCCCAAAGTGTCTGCGCGATTTACGATTTACGACTTACGATTTACGCACTTCCGCCAAACTACAATCCATGACCGCGCTCCTCGCATTCGCCCTGCTCGTTCGGCAGGACTCCCCATCCGCGCTGCTTGCCCGCATGCAGGATGCCGTCAAAGCCGGAGATAAAGCCGCGATTACCGCCCTGTTCGACAATCAGGGAGAGTCCGACTACCTGTTCCGCATGGCGAGCCGGTGCGGCGGGCTGAACAACCTCAAAGTAGCGGTGTTTCGCAGTCCGAAGGGGTGGGAGAGCACGGGGAAGTACTGGGCGACGTTCCACGCATGGCAAGAGCTGGAGCAGGATCACGATCCGATATATCGCGTGCAGGAGACGGCGTCAGGACTGAAGCTCGGTCCCGAGATCCCGGAGTCGGATTGCGGTGGCAAGGTAACCAGTGCAACCGTCGACGTCGCTATCGAGCGCGATGCCGGTGCTGTGTGGGTCACCAGTCAATTGGGCTTCGCTGATGCCGTACCGGGCAGAGCCCTCCTATTCAGGCTCAACGACAACTACTCGCTGACCAAAGGACCAGGTGAGCGGTATCGAGCGACGACGTTAGACGAGAGTGAAGTCTCTTCCGCCAGTTTGCCAGACTTTAGAGTGGGCAGCCTTCTCGCGCTGACAGCAACCGACAGGATCGGTCGAGTCAGCTGCTCGTACACCGCGAAACTCGGTACAGGAGCACGCCATTCGGATGATCGCGACCAGGTCACTTCGACCTATGCATATATAACATCCTGGTGGATACCAAGTCTTGGCCGTCTGCCATACACGACTAGTGTTAAGGTTGCTGCCCCCGCGGGATGGATAGTTCGTTCTGAAGGTCGTCTTGAGCCCTTCAAAGCCACGCCCAAGCACTCGACATTGGCCATGTTCAAATGCGACGTGCCGATCAGCTACCCCAAAGTGATCGCGGGCAAGTATGTCTTGGCCGCCGAAGGCACGGCCAACGGCAAGAGGTTGCGCTCATACCAATTCGCGCCCGTCGACAAGAAGCGCGCCGAGCAAGACGTCGAAACGATGAAGAAGGCCATGGTGTTCTACGAGGCCAATCTCGGACCCTGGCCGTTCAAGGGCTACGAGTGCCTCGACGGCAAGAATTACTACGGCATCGAGAGCTACTCCTACACTCTGCTCGCCCCCTCCATCACGAGCTGGGCCGTGTCGCACGAGATGGGCCACACGTACTTTGGCGGCGTCGTGCCGTGCCCTTATGTGAAGGACTCGTGGAACGAGGGCTTGACGGAATACGTCGACAGCGTCCTCTTCCTCAAAGACCCCAAGATCCCTGCGAGGGGCCTCGACACGATGAAGTTCCCCATGCCCCTCACGGAGATGCCGATACCCTGGGAATACGAGGGTGCCACTTACTATCGGGGTGCGTACGTGATGCAGATGCTGGACGCGGAAATCGGCCACGACGCGGTGATGCAGGCGTTGCGCGCGCTGATTAAGGATCGCGTCGGCAAGGACACCACCTGGCGCGATCTTCGGCCGTACTTCGAGAAATCAAGCGGCGGAGATCTAGCTTGGTTTTGGAAGCAGTGGATCGAGGGCGGGCAGTTTCCGCACGTTTCAATTCTTTCGGCCACAACGCGGTCGGAGAACGGCAAATGGGTGACGAAGGTTGCCATAAAGCAAAGCGGAACGGACGCGCCTTTCCGTCTGCGGTTTGCTGTTCGTTTGAAAGGCACCGGCGAAGTGGAGTTCCCCTCGCAGATGACCGGCCCAACCGAGACCTACGAGGTCACCAGCGACTTCAAGCCGGACGAGGTTTCCGTCAACCCAATCCCGAGCGCTTTGGTGAAGGTTGACGGCCCAATCAAGGTAAGCGACACACCTTCCCTTGCGGCGATGGCTTTCGCGTCGTGAGCCTCTTTACACGCGGTGCCGGAACCCCTCCCCTTGCGGATGATTGTGCGCTACCTCCCCTTGCGCCGATGTTCGTGCGGCGGAGGGGGAGGTCGACGGAGTCGGTAGGGGGTGCATTCGAGGGGTGAAGGGGGAGGGGTCGGTCCGGACGAAAGCGTAGCGCAGCGGAGCCGAAGTCACACAGGACCGGGGGTGGAGGTCGTTTTCCTGCGTTCTTTGCAAGCTCGCTCAATCAGCTCGAGCCACTTCTCAAGAACAGGACGAAACAGATCCTTGCTCGGAATTCGGATCGTCAGAACGCCAAGAGCCTCCAAATATTGATCGCGCTCCGCGTCTTTCCATTCTCGATCCGCGTGGTGCGGCCCATCGACCTCAACGCAAACCTTCACTTCTGGGCAGTAGAAGTCGAGTGAATAGTGCCCGACCGGGTACTGCCGCCTGAATAAGAAGCCGAGTCGCTTGTGCCGCAGGAAGCTCCAGAGCTTCTTCTCCGACACCGTCATTTCCCGGCGCAGTTTCCGGATTCGCTCCTTGTTCTGCGGAGTGAGGTGTCGCGCGTGGTTTCGGAGATGCACTTCTTATTTAACCGCTCGCGGACCTCCACCCCCGGGCCTATTGAAGCCCTCGCTCCGCTCGGGCCGGCCCGACCCCTCCTCCTCCGGCGCACGAGCCATCGCCGCAAGAGGAGG
>JAXDKF010000061.1:0-3474 GCA_034667265.1 Fimbriimonadaceae bacterium | reverse complement strand
TTGCCTTTCCATCGGGACCCGTGCGGACTTGTGTTCTCCCGAGATCGATGAATGCCAACTCACGGCCCGTCCACTTTTCAATGCCGTAGACAAGCTCAACGGTCCGGTTCGGATAAGGAGACTTGTTCTCGTGCTTGAAAGTCTTCACCGAGACGTTCACCGTCTGACCTGGCGCCACGATATACACATCGGGCTCTACCGCCAAGGCGTAGTCGCCCTGGGTCACTTTGACGGAGCCTTCGCCTGAGAAGTACTTGTCTCCGGCCTCCGCGACGTCGGCAGTCAAGGTGTAGGTGTAATTAGGCGCGTAATCGGGATCTTGGTCTTCTTTGTCACGCTTGGTAACAAACTCGAAGGTCGCTTCGCCGTTTGCATCCGTGACGCCCTCCATGTTTTCCACGAACTCGCCACCCGCGCCGCCTGTGTCATAGCTCTCGCTCTCAAACTGGTATTCCTCCGCGTCGGGATCGTCCCAGCCCCAATCCTGATTGCGATAGATGTTCGCAGTGACCTTGGCGCCCGCCACAGGCCCACCGAAGTAGTACTCGCATTTGACCGTGGCCTTGGCCTTCTCGCCCATCGTGTAACGGGGTCTTGACCAGCTGACCTTAATCGTGAACTCAGGCTTGCGATACGCGGCCAAGGTGAAGGACAGGTCTTGTTGCTGACCGAATGCCTTAAACTTGAAGCTGTAATCGCCAGGGCTGCTGTCATCGGCCGTTGGATAGTGGCCGGTGAACGAGCCGTTCGACTTAAGATCCGCAGTGAACGTCTTCACCAGTGTGTAGTCGGCGTCGCGGACTTCGCACGTGACCTGGCCGGCTCCGGGCAGTTTGTAATCGCTGCCGACCAGCTTGCGCACGAAGCCTTTGAACTGTATGTCGTCGCCTGGCCGATAGATGGGCCGGTCGGTGTATGCGAAGAGAGCGATGCCAGGCTGCGCAGCGCCACTGCCTTCATCGCCGCCGCTGCGGGAATAGAAGCTGGACAGTGCCTGGGATGCACCGAAGCTCGCCATCACGAGCGTCCTGCCGTCCTGACTCGAGACCTTAATCGTAGCCAAGCCTTCAGAATTGGTTTTGCCGGCAGCGGTGAACTTGTCTTTTTCGCCAAGCTGTAAAACGGCTCCGGCCACCGGGTGGCCGGTCTTGAGGTCGGTCACGTAGCACAGGCTCTCCGCGGCAGCCGACTTCGTTACAAGCGCGATCCTCGAAACGCTGATGAAAGAGCCTCGCGTGAGGTTGCCCATCTTGCACTGGATCCAGTAGAAGCCCTCGCCAAGTTTGTCGAGGGTCAGCACATCCATGAACGTGCCTTCTGCGTCGGCGTTCTGCACCTTATGATCGAAGGCTGCGATCTGCTCTCCGAAAGCTTCCGGCCGCCCTTGTTTCTCTCCGTAATAATTGTCGCCAAGCGTGTTGAGCGCCGCCTGAACCGATCCCTTTGCCAGGAATTGATGAACGTCGATCTTGTAAACCTCTACATTGAGCGTTTGGTCCCGCCCGAATCCACGGGCCTCGACCTGCGGCGTCTCGTCGGGCATGAACACGCGTTGACTTGTATAAAGCCGCAACTCGGGATCTTTGGGTTTGAGCTCGAGGTCGAGGGCTGTGACCGCGCCTTCACGTACGGAGATCTGCGTCGCCGGAAGCGTGTGCGCCTTTGCGGAAGCTTCGATCTTGTACTCGCCCGCCGGCAATGCATTGACAAAGAACTCGCCCTTCTTATCTGAAAACACGACTCGGTCCTTAGGCGTGTCAGCGTTCACAAAGACCGGAGAAATGATGATCGCCGCGCCGGGCAACGGAAGGCCGCTTTCCCCCATGCGCACAGAGCCATCGACGGAGCCCAGCGGCGTCTCCTGCGTGATGCCCATCGTGAGGAGCACTAGGAGCATGGCGACACCGAGAATGATGCTGAGCAGTCCGCCTCTCCTGAATGCGCTCATTGTGCTTCAGCCTCTTGCACGGTCGGACGGGGTGAGACGATCAGCAAGACGATCACGAGAACCGCAAGCGCGCCAGCTAGCGGGAGGAGGATGCCGATCTTCTCTTCTCGGGTCATCGAAGTGTTGTCGCCCAAGAATCGGAAGACGATTGTGGTGGCGGCGCTAAGGCCCAGACCGAGACTGAGCGGCTGCAGAGAACGCGTGTATCGGATGCTCTCTAGCAAAGCTGAGAATCCAAGCCCCGCCACGAATCCCACGACTCCCTTTGGCCCCATCACGATCGCTATTCCCATTGGAGCGGCAGTCACCAACACCAGCCATAGCACGGCGGCGCTTGGCAGTCGCGGCCCGGAGATCGCCTCGCGCCCCTTCAGCCATTCGGTGGGTAAAAGCGGAAGAAGGGCTCCGATCGCCAAGCCGACGAGCGCGTAGTGCTGTCCGATATCGAGCGCGCGAGTCGCATTGACATGTTCTTCGCGGAAAACCCTGTACATGACCAACCCAGCAAGTGGGCCCAGAGTGAGCAGCCCTCTGGAGTTGCCGAGCAAAAGCAATGTAGAAGTTCCACCGAGCAAACTGAGGGACATTCCATATCCGCGCCGTAGCGCAAACGCAACCGTGGCCAGGCCGATCCACATCACTGCGGCGATCAGGGGACGCAGGGAATCGTCGCTCTCGTCGTCCATGAACCAGTTCACGACAACGGCGAGAACAACGCCCGCGACAAAGAGAATCCACGCATCCCTCGTTCCGAGGTATCGATAGCCGACAACAACTCCGGCAAGCGCCAATAGGGCTACCCCGATGATCTGTTGGACGCCGGACTTGACCCCCCGAAGAGAGGCAAGAAGCGCGAGCACGCCCGCTGCCGCAGCCGCAACGCCAAGGACCGTTCCCGAAGATGTAAAGGCATCGGCCGCCATGGCTTTCGCTCCAAGAGCATCCACCGCCACGATCGCGGCCAACGAGATCGGAAAGATCGCCGAAGATACGAGCGAAGCGGACCGGACCTCGAGAAGCCAAGACGCAAGCGCGGCCCCGGCTATAGCTCCGAGCTGCGCCAGAAGTCGCCACTCGGCCGGAGCCCAGAGAAGGAGCCCTGAACAGGCGGCGGCCAAAGCTATGGATGCAAGCAGGCGCCCCGCTCTCGGCACCGAACGCGCTGCGGTCGTGCCAATCGCTCCAAGCACGAGGCCGATGGCGGCGTGGGTGGCGTCGGAGTCCCAGCCCTTCCAGATAAAGGCGAGCAGGAATAGGATGATGCACGCGCCGAGCACCCAAATGGTACCGGCCATGACGCGGCGATCAGGAGCTGTGGGATCTTCGGAAGTGGGTCGGGCAAGCAGCGCGGCGGCTACGGCCAATGCAAGGGCCAGAAGGGGAAGAAGCGTGGTCATACATTTGCTTCACCGGGTCCGCAAACAGCTACGAACCCTCTATGTGGACCACGGTTGCACGATTAGACGTTGTGCAGCTTCGAGTTGTACTAAGAATGTGTGACCGTATTGTTGCTGGGATTCTAAGCG
>JAXDKF010000060.1:0-9657 GCA_034667265.1 Fimbriimonadaceae bacterium | reverse complement strand
GGCAAGTATCCGATCACGAAAAATGAAGCCCTCATCTTCTCCGACGTCAGGCTCCATATTGCGCTGGTGCTCCGGGCACGAAACGCTCACGTCTTCCGGCCGGACCTCTTCGAAGATCACGTCGAGCCGACCGCCGAGCGGCTGGAGGGACTGGCGGAATCCCAGTCCTTTGCAAAGGTGCGATTCATTTCCGAAGAGCCGCTCAAGGATAAGCGGCACCTGCGGTTTCTTTCCCATGCTGCGGATGCCATCGCCGAGTTGGGTCACGGCCGAGTTGTCTACGACGTGGTGTCTGAGCAGCTCTACACTTCCGCTGAGCTGGATGCGGCCCTCGGCCAGGTCGAGGATGCGGCAGGCGCGGACTTCCAAACACGCGTTGTATGGAAGAGGTCGCAGGCTGGTGGAATCGCGGAGACTCGGGGCTTGCAGAAAGTGGGCCTTCCGGAGTTGGCGACAGAAGAAATGAATACGGACCAGCAGGTGTTGGTCACGGCGATCTTGGAGGACGTAATCCGCTCGGTTTGGGACCTGTCGGCGCTGCCCCCAAGCGTCGAGGTCCGCTACTTCGAGGATCCGTACCGCGTAGAGATCCAGCAGCGGCGAAAGGGGCCGGCCAAGGTCGCGGTGATGAAGATGCCGGCGGGTGGGTACTAGGTGTTGGTATTAGGTTTTAGGTATTGGGCCGGTTTCCCCAAACACCCAAAACCCAAAACCTGACACTTGCCCTCAATACTGAATCGTAAGATACGCCGTCTGGCGGAATTCCTTGTTCCCCACTTTCGCGGTTAGGTCGATCGGAAAGGTGCCGACCGCGTTCGGCGGGACGGTCATCTCGAACACCCGGCGAGCGGTTCCCATCTTGTAGACCACGAAAGGATTGTCGTTGCCGGTGAGGACCGTGAAGCCGGTTGGCGGCTCGATGTGCAGATTGCCTTCCATCTGATCGCGAGAGTTGGAGCGCAGGTACACGGTCATCTTGATGGTGGCCGGCCTTGCGGTCCGGTCAGGGCTCTCCCGGACCATGTCGATTTCGAGAGGCGGCGGAATCCGGAAGCTCGCTTGACCCACGGCAGTGGCGCCATCGGAGGAAGTGATCACGCATCGAGCGATCCTGTAGCCTTCCATAGCCTCTTCGGCGACTCTTGTGCCGTAATCCACGAACGCACGATTCTTCTTATCGAATTTGGGAAAGGGCATTTCCAAGAGGTTGGTCGCGTCCTTGGCAAATCCCTCCGAGCGCATGGACACTCTGCTGAATCCAACCGTGTTATCCGCTTTGAAGGTGTAGCGCATCTTGAGCGCGCGGCCCGCCTCGACAAACTGGCCCTCGCCTTGCGGCTCCCAATAGACGCCACCCGGAAGACCTGTCGAGCGTTTTAAGCCGAGCTTCACCTGCGTCAGGACGCGAGGAGTGTAGGACGGCACGTCAGTTGCATCGATCGTGATCGGGTCGACCCGGATGCCAACGTTGTCGATCCCGTCAGGAAGCAGGCCCGTGCCTGGATCCATGAGCGTTGCCTCGACGGACCATGTTTTCCCATCCTCTGAAACTGTCGAGGCGATCGTCGATGCTGTCGCAATCCCAGGCATGTCGACCCACTTGGGGCCGCTCTTGTTGTCCGCGTCCAAGACCCTGGCGCTGATGCGTGCGCCGATCTCGGATCGCCCAAGCCGAACCTCGAGGTTGTCGCGGCCAACAAGCCATCCGTTGTTTTTAAGATCAATGCTGAAAACGACGTTGTCGCCAATGGGCGCCTTTGCAGCGAAGTGCAACTTGCGCGGCTCCCACTGGAAGAAGCTGCTGAGGTCGCCGGAGTATAGGAATGGATCCCACTCTTCGGGCTCGAGGGTGCCGTCGATCTTAGGGGTAATTGCAAGCCTTATCGTGTCCGCAATGTCCTGGTGGTCGGTGAAGATCTGGCGGCCAACCTCCGCGGGAGTCTGCGTCTGTCCAAGTGAGAAGCTAGCTAATACGAGAAGGATTGTTTGAGCCATGGGTATCAGTGGAAAGGACGCAACGCCATTCCGCGACGATTCAGGTCCCGCGGGGCTTGTAGACTGGCGTCATGAACCGTGTTTGGATGCGCGCCTTGCTTGTTGGCTGCAGCCTGATCGCGGTTGCGTGCGGATCCAAGCCCACGGCTCGATCTTTCGACATCACGCAGCTCGCGTTCAAGGACGCGTCTACGGTCGATAGCATCCTAGGCAAGCCGACGCGGATATTGCCCACCCTAGGGATGCCCGACGAGATGCCCGGCGAGGTCCGCGAATACGATCTTGGCCCACGGGAGGATCCGACGGCGAAGAGTGGACGAAGAGGCGCAGTGAGGTTCTACAAGAATAGAGCGGTGTATTTCGAAATAGAACTTCCAAGGACAGTGAAAGATCCACGCGAAGCTTTGAAGGAAGTGGGCCTGGATGCGAGCAACGCGGGCGCTTACATCGAAGTGCCAACGGCAACCAGGTGGCGCGGCGAGATCGGCGGATTGATCTTCAAAGACGTGTCCGCGGTCGGAGCGAATGGCGGACGAGTATCAAACGTTGGATATTCGCAGGTCTTTGCCGCATTGGCAAAGTAATATTAGGTTTGGCTCGCTTACCCAAACCTAACGGTTGTGCCACCTACCCGGTCGCGAGCTCGCGCTTCCCGAAGAGCTGCTTCAGCGAGACGTGCTCACTGATGGAGAAGCGGCCAGGTCCCATGATGGCGAGGGCGATGGATAGGCCGAGAAGGCTTAGCGCGAACTCGTAGCCTCCACCGGCCATGAAGAACCCTTTTGCAAGGTGGACCTTTACAATCGCTCCGACCATGATCACGGCTAGGGCCGCGGCGGAAAAGCGCGGCAAGATTCCAACGAGCAATCCAATGCCGCCGAAGAATTCGCCGATCGACACCAGATACCCAACGGGGCCGAGCATCTGCACGACGCCGCCGAGGCCTGGGCCATCGAACGCGCCGAAGAGCTTTTGAGCGCCATGGGCGATAAAAACGGCTGCGAGGGTGAGTCGCAGAATGAGCAAACCCCAGTCGGCAGCAGTTGATCCAGGCTTGTTGTTCAAAGTAGTTCCTCCAGAAACAGGTCGATCTTTCAATCTCTATTAGTTCCATATGGAACTATTCGAAAGAAAGTTCCATTTTTCTGGAAATTGTTGTCTCTACGTTGGTTAAGCGTCCTTTAGCGGGTTGGAAACTGGCTTAGTCAAGACAGGAACTGGGGAATGGAAACGGCCCGGACCGAAGTCCGAGCCGTTACCCTACCGGAGAGAGGAGGTCAGCTACGTTGTCGGTGCTCGCGAATGAACGCGGGGATGTCGAGGTCGCTCTCGTCGTAGACCGCTGACGGATCGACGGCGGCGCCGCGCTGAGCTGCGACGCGAGCAGGAGGCGTCTGATTGACCACGGCTGTGGCGGCCGGGGCCGGAATGGCAACAGGGGCAGCGAACGTTGCGTCGGCGACCTTTCGGCCTTCCGGCGTGAACGGATTGAAACCGGTTGCGAGAACGGTGACTCGGACGGTGCCGTCCATCTCGGGATCGACGACCGTGCCGAAGAAGATGTTGGCTTCGTCCGCATCGCAGAGCTCGGCGATGTATTGCATCGCTTCGTTGGCTTCCGTAAGCGTGAGGTCTTCGCCGCTCGTCACGTTGACGAGCAAGCCCTTTGCGCCATGGATCGTCTGCTCGAGAAGCGGAGATGCTACTGCCGACTGAGCCGCCTGGAGCGCGCGCTGATCGCCCACGCCATAGCCGATACCCATCAGTGCAGGACCGGCGTTGGTCATGACCGCGCGGACGTCTGCGAAGTCCACGTTGATCTGTCCGGGAATCGTGATGATGTCGGAGATGCCTTGCACGCCCTGCCGAAGAACATCGTCCGCAACGCGGAATGCATCGACGAGCGTGGTCTTGCGCTCGACGACACTAAGAAGCTTGTCGTTCGGAATCGTGATGACGGTGTCGACGCGGCCGCGCATCGATCCAATTCCCTGCTCGGCGAGACGTGCGCGACGCGGTCCTTCGAAAGTAAATGGCCTCGTGACGACGGCGACAGTGAGCGCGCCGATCTCTCTCGCGAGGTCCGCGATGACTGGCGCTGCGCCTGTTCCTGTTCCGCCGCCCATGCCAGCGGTGACAAAAACCATGTCGGAGCCCTCGAGCGCTTTGCGTATCTCGTTCCTGCTCTCTTCTGCCGCGGCTTTTCCGACCTCCGGATTTCCGCCGGCGCCAAGGCCGCGAGTGAGATTGAGACCGATCTGCACCTTCTTGGGCGCAGGGCTCCGGTCGAGCGCCTGAATGTCGGTATTCATGGAGATGAACTCGACACCGCGGATCCCACTTTCAATCATTCGATTGACAGCGTTCGATCCGCCTCCGCCTACTCCAATGACCCTGATGACAGCTTCTGTGCTCACGATTCTCTCCACTCTGGTTCCGTCCTGAAGATTGCCCTAGATTGTGATTCCAGCGAATCTAATTTAGTCCCACTCGGAATTGTTGTCCTAATCGCATACTTGATCGGATTTCAATTACCGCCTAGCGTTGATCCACTGGTTTTCCAGACGGTACAGGGGACGAATAAGAAGCGGTGCGTTTCGCGCGGTAAATCGTAAATCGTAAATCGTAAATCGCCGGAGCGACTTTTTGATTTTTTGCGTGCTCGATTTACTGCTAATGCAAGCTCGCTGGAGGCTTTGGAATTCTATCCGGGTTTGCCGCCGATGTTCGACCAAAATGTGCGGATTCTTTCCTTCCAGTTTCCCGCCTCGGCTGGGGAAAACTCATCGTCTGAAAATCGGACTGCGAAACGGATGAGGCCGACCGCGGTCGCCATCCCGGGTTGATTGAGAATCGCGTCGTGCATGCTGTCGACTTGCGGCGCTCCATTTCGTACGCGCACGTGCTTGAGAACTTCGGCAAAAAGCTTGTCGGCATCTGCGAGATGGCTGCCTCCACCGGTCAGAACGACGCCTCCAGGAAGCATGCCCATCATCCCGCTCTTTTCGATCTGTTGCTTGACCATGAGCGCGAGCTCGCGCATGCGGCTTTCGATGATCTCGACCAGCACGCGGCGCTGCAGCGGGCGATATTGCGTTTGGCCGAGCTGAAGGACGCTCACTCCTTCCTCTCCATCGATGTTTTTTGGACTAGCATTGCCGGCTTCCACCTTGATGCGCTCCGCTTCTTCAGGGCTGGTCTTGAGAAGCTTGCTTACGTCTGAAGTGACCAAGAGCCCTGCGACAGGAACGGTCGCGCTATAACCTATCGATCCACCGGAAAAGACTGCCACGTCCGTCGTGCCGCCGCCGATGTCGACGACCGCAGTTCCCAGCTCCATCTCTTCTTCGGTGAGGACGCCGAGGCCGGATGCCAATGGCTGCAGGACCATCTGGTCGATCCGCTTGCCTGCCATGCCCACCGCTTTCTCGATGTTCTGGATATGAGTGGTTTGTCCCGTGACGATGTAGGTCACGACCTCGAGGCGACTTCCATTCATCCCCATAGGCCGTCGGATGCCGCGCTGGCCATCGATACGAAATTCTCTCGGCAACGCCTGGATCTGCTCGCGATCGGGTGGGATCATGAGCTGCCGGCTGTGGTTGATAACCTGCAGGACGTCCTCGCGAGTAATGGCGCGTGACCGGGGATAGATCGGCACGAAGCCTTGCGCATTGATTCCTTCGACGTGTGTTCCGCCGATGCTCACCACCAGAGATGAGATCTCCGCGCCGGACATCTGCTCGGCTTCCCGAATGACGGTCTGGATCGCCTCGGCGGTCTCGTCGAGATCGCTGACGATGCCTCGGCGCAAGCCTTTGCATTCCGCGACGCCAAACCCTTGGACGTCGAATCCCCCGTAGCCATCGGGCTCGGCGATCAAGCAAACGGCCTTAGTGGAACCAAGGTCTAAGACGCTGACTAAATTGGTGCTTTCCCTCATTGAGCGGTGTCGACCTGGATCTGCGGCGATACCTGCGCGTGTGCCAGGTCCTGTTGCAACCGCTTTCTCTCCCGGGCGTCTTGCCATTTTGTCAGAAGGAAACGCCTAATAAGGCTAAGGTTTGTAAAGATCCTTGCGCCCAGCACCAAAGCGACCGCCAAATAGAGGTTTATGAAGATCTTGTCGCCGAGCCAAGCGAGGAAAAAGGCGATGAGGATGTTCGAGATGAATCCCGTGACGAAGACATCCGTGTGGAACTTACCCTCCATACCGCTACGGATGCCGCCGAGCACCGTGTCGAGACCGGCAAGGCACGCGACCGCGAGGTAAATCGCGAGCATCGCATTGTGAATGGGCACCCCGGCGACGACGAAAAACGCGATCAAAGCGCCGACGAGCATCGCGAGGATCGGTAGGAGGATCACTTCTCCGCTTTCACCAGCTTGACGTAGTGTCTCGTAGTCGGCCCCGCATATCCGGGCAAAGTCATGTTCTTGACGGGCTCTATGGTGACCATCCTTGGACTGACGGATCGGAGCTCGTCAATGATGCCGCCGGGCATCCTTAGTCCGCCCATAAGCGTATCGGTGTCGCCGACGGCGCGGATCTTGATGGGGGATGCGATCCTCACGCCGTCGATCAAGACGGTGGGACCGACGCATCTTACGGAGGAAGTGCCCACGAGGCGAAGGTTGTTGATGGAGACGGCTTCTGCGCCCGCCGCGTAGAGCTCGTTCACAACTCGAAGGATGTCCTGATCGTGGATCACGTCTTCCGTGGCGGGAGGAGCCCCCGCGTCGCCGGCCTGGCTGTTGAGCTTCGAGTCATCCTTGTCTGCTGAATAGCCGTCGGTCAGGGTGACGAGCACTCCCGGCCCCTGGACCTCGGTAAGGCCGGCATAAAACTTGGTGTCCTGGAGGGTTGCGTTCAGGACTTTGGCCGCGTTGGATTTCTCTGTCTCGGTGGCAAGGGCGTTCTGGAGCGTGGTGAGCTGCGTGCGCAGCTTGCTGATTTCGGCGTCCTTCTGGGGGACTACGGCCTGGTTGTCCAGGGGCGTGTCTCTTGTGGCCAGCCGCGAGCGCAGGTCTGGGTCGAGAGACCGCAGCCGAGTCGGGGCGGTTGAGGCACTGACCATGACGATCATAAAGCCCAGAACCAGGCTGAGGGCGGACACGGGCACGACCCAGGTCTGATGGTTGGTGATACGAGATACAAATGGGTTCATCTTGAGGTCCCCTTGCCGTTATCCAGCGCAGGGCGAGAAGGATCGGTCAGAGTCAGGGTCTTGACCTTTGAGAGCAGAGTCGGCTCGTCGTCGAGCAGTTGCCGCAGCTTCCGAAGCTTTTCGTCGAGTGCTTCCGTGCCCCCCAAGTCGACCTTTCCTGAATTTTCCTTACTTATCCATAGACGTCCCGTTGTGTCCAGATGAACGACTCCACCTTCCAACTCTGCAAAAGAATCTAACTTATTGCACAAATGGGCAACAACCGCGCTGGGCCACGGCTGCGTCAGGGCGACCACGGGCTGCATGTAGTCCTCTTGGAGGCTCAACTGGCGGATCCCGGGAATTACCTCCGGGCTGCCGTAGAGCACGCCCTGGTCGTCGAGGTAGGTGTTGGGAACTCCGAGGAGGATGGCGACTGGACGGCGGTATTGCAGGCGTAGCACTCCACTTCCGAAAAGGTTGTGGCTGAGATCGGCATTGTAGACGTCTCGCTGGCGAAGGACTTCGCTCTCGAATCTCTCTGCGGGCATAAGCCCGAAGGGCACGCCCTGGAGGGAATGCGCGAGCTCGCGCAGCCTGGTTGTGTCGTGCGGTTGGGCGCCTAGTATCCTTAGTTTTCGGACACTGGTGATGGGGCTGAGAAACAGGCCCAAGACGACGTTCACGGCCAGCGCGATGGCAAGGACCGGACCCCAGTTGATCGCCTTCTTCTTACGTTTTGGCGGCATGGCGTTTTAGGGCGTCCTCCAGCATCCATTCGACTAGGTTTTCGAAGCTGATTCCGGCTGCGCGGGCGCTGTTTGGCAGCAGCGAAGTCGCCGTCATTCCCGGCAGCGTGTTGATCTCCAGCACCACGGGCTCGTCACCTTCGGGGACGATCATATCTGTGCGGGTTGCGCCTTCGCAGTTCAGCGCCTTGTGAGCTTGAAGCGCTATTTCTTTTGCTCTCTGGAGCGTGCTCTCCGGTAGGCGGGCTGGGACGATCTCTTCCGTGGCCCCTGGAAGGTATTTCGAGGCGAAGTCGTAGCGGCCGCCCTTCGGGACAATTTCCACGGGCGGGAGGGGCCGGTCTCCGAGGACGGGCACAGAAATTTCCATGCCGCGAACCCACTCCTCTACGAGGACCGCTTCATCGTAGGCGAACGCCCTCTCGACGGCGGGCTTCAAGTCTTCCTCGTTCTCGACGAAACTGAGGCCGACCGTGGAGCCCTGTGCGTTTGGCTTCACCACGGCAGGTGCTTTGATGCGGCATTCGTCCATTCGGGACTTCAGGAGGACGCCGTCCGGCACTCGCAAGCCTTGGGCTTTGAGGATGCTCTTGGTGAGGTCCTTGTTCATAGCAAGCGCGCTTGCCTGGATGCCCGAGCCGGTGTACGGAATGTGGAGCAACTCGAGCAGGCCCTGGATGGCTCCATCTTCCGCGTGGGTGCCGTGGACGGCAAGGAAAACGGCGTCTGGCCTGTCCGGTCCGGTCAGTTTTGCGAGGTCTCCTTTGGAGAGCAGGACTTCCGTGAAATCTATAAGTTCTGCTGCGTAACCTTTACTTTTCAGGGCCGCTGCGACCTCTCGGCCCGAGTGGAGTGAGACCTCCCTTTCCGCGCTGTCTCCTCCGTAGGCGACGACAATTTTGAGGCTCTGTTGGCGGTTGGCGGTTGGCGGTTGGCGGTCCAGTTCCTCGATGAGTGCCGGGGCGAACTCCGAGATGTTTCCAGCGCCCATGCCCACGATCACGTCGCCTGGCTTGGCGAGTGCGGCGACTTTTCTCGCAAGCAGGTGGCGGTTGGGCACGTAGAGGTGCGGCACCCTTAGGAGCTCGGCTATGCGCGAGGAGCTGACGCCAGGGACAGGGTCTTCGCGGGCAGGATAGATGTCGGTGAGCACCACGAAATCTGCCGCACTGAGTGCTTTCGCGAACTCGTCGATCAGACCCGCCGTGCGGGAATAAAGGTGGGGCTGGTAGACGACGACGAGGCGGCGTTTGGCGTTGAGCTCAGGAGAAGAGCTTGTTGAGAAGTATTTGCTCCTCAAGGCGCCGATGCTGGCCTCCACCTCCGTGGGATGGTGCGCGTAGTCGTCTATCACCGTGATATCGCCGTCTTGCAAGACTTGCAGCCTACGTTCGGCTCCTCCGAATCCGGCGATGCCGCGGATCGCGAGAACCCTATCCGCGCCGGTTTCGATGCAGGCCATCAGGGCGCCACTTGCATTGAGCCGGTTGTGTTCGCCGGGGAGCGCGAGATCCGGAACATCCTGATCTGCCTCGTACCTGGCTTCAATAGCTCCCGCCATTCGATCCACCGCCTTGACGAGCGGCTTTAGAACGGCAGGAACATCGTCCGCAGCGTCGAGGCGTTTAGGCAGAGCGCCGTAGTAGGTCACGTCGTAGCTATGCGCGCGCTCATTCAACAGTCCGGCCAACTCAGACGCGCCGCGATCGTTTCCGCAATAGAGCAGTGTGCCGTCGTCAGGCAACCGTTGGACAAACCGAAGGACG
>JAXDKF010000059.1:0-9438 GCA_034667265.1 Fimbriimonadaceae bacterium | reverse complement strand
GACCGATCTCGCGCGCCCGTCGAGGCGTGAGCCTCCACTGCGCATGGAGGCCCACTAAGCTCTTCAGATCATCTTCGGACCAGAAGTCCGCGCGCACGCGTCGTTGAAGCCGGCGATGATCGCCTGCCGATACAGCGTATACGTTCCAGGATTCGTCTGCTCCCACTGGCGCTGAAGAGAGCTCTCGTTGTCCGAGAAGTTTGAAGTGCTCGAGTTTTGCGCTGCCTGCCAACCGTATCGATAGGCCGGCTCCCACTGCTGGTAAGTCATGTTCTGCCCGGCGGGTTGCTGCTCATAGGAGGACTTGCCGACGGTCTCATCGTAGTGGACCGATGACCCACCGGTAGCCACCGCCGTCTGTCCGGACATGCCCGCATTGGACGCTCCGTAATAGTTGCGGAGCTTCTCGCGCTCGAGAGCGGCTTCTTCCTCCGAGTAAGGCTTAGCGGCTGGATCGTATTTCGTGAATCCCTGCTGCTGATAATAGGACGCACGCTGATGCACGTCCACCGCGCCGTTCTTCTTCATGATCTCGTTCGCGCGCATGATGTCGGCTTCGCTGACCTCTACCGCCACGAGGACGCTTCCCCGCCGGATCGCTTCCGCATAGGTGTCCGCCTGGTCCTTGGGAATGCCAAGGCCGACCAAGGCGCCCAGGAGTCCGCCGCCGAGCGCTCCTATGCCTGCGCCGGCCAAAGTCGCGGCAACGGGGCCTGCGGCTAGAATCCCGACGCCGGGAATCAAGAGAACGCCGGCCCCGACTAACAGACCGAAGATGCCGCCGACAACCGCGCCAGAAACGGCGCCTGTTAGAGCGCCCTCGGAAGCCATCGTGGCGCCATTGTTCTCGATCTTCTGCGATACGAATTCGCCGCGAGCGTCGGTCGTGATGATGCTAATGCGATCGGCGGGAAAATCGTGCTCGAGAAAGTCCTTGACCGCCTTCTGAGCGTGGTCCCTATCGTCGAAAAGTCCAACAACCGTCTGTGCCATCGCGGTACCTCCAAGCACGGCCACCGGCGGCATGCCAACGGGGCCGAAGCCGATTGTTTGACTTCGGCAAAAGCAAATCGGTTTTCTAGCGATCCTTTGCTTTTTTCTTTCTTGCAGCGCGCGGATAACTACCGCCGCGCGACGAAAGATTGTTCAACGAGCGCTCGCTCGCACCAGGCTGGGAGAGCGTCGTGTCGGCGAGAAAGTCTCGGCGGAATCGGACCGACGCGACGATCTGATCCTCGTAGGCCGCGAGGTCGTCGGCGCACTTTGCGGCGCATTCCTCAGCGACGTTTTGCAGAACGGAAGACAACATCCGGATGTTTCCCGTGTTCACTTTTCGATCCATGAGGATGGCAAGGCCGGCCTCGGATTTGATCACATCGCCCACCCGGAGATCCACGTCCTTCTCATCGAGCTTCAAAGTGACGATGTCGTCTCCGGCATAGTAACGATCCTTCGCAAGTCGCAGTTGAGCGATTCGGAAGGCTTCGCTGAGCTTCCCGGCCCTTACAAAGACGCCGGAGAGCCGCTTGTCTTTCATAACCTCTAGAACCGCGTCTTTGCCGACGAGCTCCTCATCGTGCTCCGCGTCGTAAACCGCCAACACGCCCTTGTCGGTCACGTCGATCCCGTATCGTTTGAAGTCCTTCTGGAAGGCGTCGGGATCCTGCGTCTTTTCTTGGAGCAGCACCGAGCCGAGCGAGCCGTTCCCGTTCTGGCCAGTCGTGAACTGGATAAATCCCACCGAGACGTAGCCCGTGTCGTAGGTGTTGATCGAATCGAAGCCGCCCTCGAGAGAAGAGACGGCGCGCATCACCCGCCACGTCGACTCATTGATGCCCGCCTTCTCGCAAAGATCGCGGACCTGGTCTTCGGGGAGCGTTTTGATGGGTGTTCCGCCCGAGATCACGCCGTCTCCTGAGCGGAAATAGAGATACTTCGGCCTTACGGGCGCCTGGTCGATAAAGGAGACCGGAGGCTCGTCGCCAAAGCTGATCTTGTAGAGCTGCGGCTTGACCGCGGCGACAAAGAGAGGGGCGTCGCCCAGCAAGTCTCTCAGGCCATCGGGCATCGGTCCTAAATCGTCATTCCCTTTGGATGGGGATTGCTCGACCGTTTCGGCCGGCACTTCTTCCATTCCGCCAACCGAGCCCTCGTCATCAAAATCGTATTCGCTGATCGGCTGCGCTTTGGTCTTTTGCGAGGCGACCTTCTCACCGTTGAGCTCGGCGACTCTTTGAGCTGCGGCGGCGCGGTCGAACGCGTACTTCGCGTCGATCCAAGATGCCCAACCCGATCGGTCGGCGTCGGCGGGGGCTTTGGCGCGCGAGTAGGCGTAGAGCCACTTCGAACCCTCGGCGGTCAGACGCACTTGCCAAGCGCCACGGCGGTCCGCGTACGGGGGTGTTCCGACTTCGAGATGAACTTCTTTGTCTAGGGTCTGCTTGACGGTCCGGCGGTCCTTAGCGTCAAAAAGGGATTGTGCCGAAGAACAAGCAGCAAGCACGGCCAAAGCCGCGCACCAGGCGATCCGAATCTGCATCCATGCTCCTCCGGGTTATTCGCTTCCGTGCGTCAATAGATTAGCACACCGGTATTTGTTGCAGGAATCCCGCCTTTCCTAGGTTCAATGCAACGCCTTTGCACGGAAGCCCCGGCGGGGGAGTAGCCTATGCCCGCATGGCTACCGTCCATACGGTCCTCGAGGCGCTGGAAGAGATCGCGCCGGCAAGATACGCCTTCGACTACGACAAAGTCGGCCTCCAGGTAGGTGAGCAGGCACAGACCGTATCGCGCGCAGTGGTCACGCTGGACCGGTCGCTTGCCGCCGCCGATCATGCGGCCTCCGTGGGGGCGCAGCTTCTCGTTGCGCACCACCCGCTCATCTTTAGGCCGATCGACAGCGTGACCAACCGAAGCCACGTCGGCCGCACGATCCTCAAGCTCGTGCAATCAAACATTTCCTTTGTTGCCGCGCACACCAATTGGGATGCCGCGCACGGGGGCGTGAATGACGTGCTTTGCAAGCTCTTCCATCTTTCGCACGTGAGGTCGTTCGGATCGTCCGCCGGTATCGAGCAACTCAAGCTAGTGTTCTTCTGCCCTTGTGAGAAAGTCGAGGAGGTGATCGACGCGTGCTCGAATGCAGGCGCCGGCGAGATCGGGCTTTATCGACGATGCGCATTCTCGCATCCGGGCACTGGCACATTTATTGGGGGCGAGGGCTCTCAGCCAACTGTCGGGAAAGCAGGCGGAGTCGAAATGGTCGAGGAGGATCGAGTGGAGATGGTGGTCCGTGTAGATCGTCAACGCGCCGTGACCAACGCTCTCGTGCGAACGCATCCGTATGAGGAGCCCGCGTTCGATTTCTTCCAGCTCTCGCCAAAGCGCGAACAGCCCGCTGGACGACTAGGAGAACTTTCTCGTCCGTTGCGGTTGGCAGACTTTGCTATTGGCGCGGAGCGCGTTCTCGGCACCAAGTGCCTGACGTGGGCCGATCCCGACCAGCAGATACGGTCGATCGCCGTTGTGGGCGGATCCGCCGATGATGAATGGCGCGCGGCCCAGCGTGAAGGCGCTGACTTGTTGCTTACCGGCGAGGTCAAGCAGCACAACGCATTGGAGGCGACGGAATCGGGCTTTGTCTTGATCGCGGCAGGCCACTATGCGACCGAGCAACCCGGAGCGATTGAGCTGTGTGAGCGCCTCAAGCTGGCCGTTACGGATGTGGAGTGGAACGTCTTCACGCCGGAGCCCGGGCACGCAGGAAGACCGTTCTGAGCTCGGAACTCGGAGAATCCTGAACTTCGCGTTCCCCGTTCCGAGTTCCGAGTTTAAGTAGCCCGGACGGGACTTGAACCCGCGACCTCCGCCTTGAAAGGGCGGCATCCTAACCACTAGACGACCGGGCCGTGCAGGGGCACATTGAACCCGAACGGCACTGCAAATCGCAAGGCCGTCCCAGGTCTGTTACAGGCTTGCGCCCACGTTGCCGATGCGCCGCGCCGTCGCATAGCAGCGGCGGTAGTACTTCTCGTCCAGGTTGCTGACCATCACGTGGCCTGCGCCTGTTGCAGCATGCAAGAAGTTTCTATTGCCGATGTAGAGGCCGACGTGGTTGACGCGGATGCTTCTGCTTGTCCGGAAGAACACCAGGTCGCCTTTGCGGAGCTCAGCACTCGGAACATAGGTGCCCACGTGGGACTGTGAAATTGCCGTGCGAGGAAGTTTGATGCCGTGACTGCGGAATACCGTGCTTGTGAATCCTGAACAGTCGACGCCAGACCGCGAGGTGCCACCCCATCGATAGCGCACCCCTTGATAGGCGAATGCGGTTTTGACGATGGCGTCGGCCCTGATGCTGGCGACTTTCTTGACTGGCGCCTTAACAGATTTCGGAGCCGTAAAGTCGAGCTTCAGCGCTGCAGGAAGGGCGGGTGTAGGTATCAGGAAAGTAGGCGTGACTTTGACCGCTTCCTTAGGAAGCCACCCTGCGCCGGAGGGAAGAAGCACCTTCACCCAACCGCCCGTTTCGGCGAGAGCGGGCATCTTATCGCCCTTGCTGACGGCGTCGAGCGACTTGCTCCCCTGAAAGGGTCCGGAGTGAGGCATGGCCGTAGCCGTAAGAAGTTCTGCCGAGCCGATCGACTGGCCTACAATTGCTGGAATTTGAAGAACCTGGCCCCCTCTGAGATGATTGGCGGTTTCGAGGCCGTTCACTTTTCGGAGTGATTTCTCGGACACTCCGTGCTTCTTGGCGATGGCTTTGAGGGTATCCCCTCGACGCACCGTATATTTGTTATCTGCGACAGCTGCGACGGTGGTCAACAACACAACTGCTAACGTCAGGGTTCTAATGGTCAATCGCTTCTCCTCCTTCCACCCACAACGTGGATAGCAGCGCCTCCCCCGCAGGGGTCCCCTGGCAAACCGGGTGAATCCTACCAAGGCCGCTGATGAGATTGCAACCTCAACGGTGTACCGAACACTATCGGAGGGGTCGCTAACCTTGTAGTTCTACTCCCAGCATCATGACGGGGGGCACCTTCGAAATGACACTAATCACCGCAAAAATGCGGGGATGGGCTAGAATGACTCGCGCATGCTCAGCGTGCTCATCGTTAACTGGAATACACGCGAGCACCTTCGAGCTTGTTTACACTCTATCCACCAGTTCTCCCCGATAGAGCCATTTGAAATAATTGTTTTGGACAACGCGTCCACCGACGGCAGCGCAACAATGGTGCGCGAGAAGTTTCCGGATGTCAAGCTCCTCGCCAGCGATAAGAACACCGGATACGCCAAGGGCAACAACCTTGCCTTTGCTAAAGCCCAAGGGGAGTGGCTGCTTACACTAAATCCCGACACCGAGTTCGTCGACGATTCTCTGCAGCGCTCGTTAGAAATCCTTAGGGCTCGGCCCCATGCCGGCGCACTCGCGACCCGGCTGGTACACCCGGATGGAGCCACGCAGAAATCGGTGCGTGGGTGGCCGTCAGCCACCGGGATGATCGGTGATTTGACAGGCCTGGGAATCAGACTTCCTGACTCGAAACTTGGCAGCTACCGCCTCCCCGACTTCGATTACGAGAAGGAGCAAGTCGCTCCGCAGCCGATGGGCACATTCCTGTTATTTCGACGGGAGGCGCTGGCCGCCGTGGGAGATCCGAAGAAGCCATTCGACGAGAGCTTCCCCATCTTCTTTAACGAGGTCGACTTGCTGTACCGCATGCGCGAGGCAGGCTGGGAATGTCTATACTCCCCTTCCGTGCGAGTGGTGCATCACGGGGGAGAGAGCACGAAACAAGTGCGGAAGAGCATGATTTGGGAGTCACACCGCAGCCTTGTGCGTTTCTTGAAGAAGCACTACCGCACACCGCTGAACGCGCCCGGCCTTGCTCTGCTGGCCGGGTTTATTTATGCCGCCGCGTTCGTGCGCGCAAGGGGCTACGATGCCGGATTTAGCGCTTAGCGTCACGATCGCCAGTTGGAACACGAGGAAAGACCTCCAGGAATGCCTGCAGAGTCTTGAGGCCGTGCGCGACGAGGTGGCCTTCGAGGTGATCGTGGTCGACAACGCGTCCACCGACGGCAGTCCCGAAATGGTCGAGAGCATGTTTCCGTGGGTGAGGCTTCTTCGCCTGCCTATTAACGTCTACTTCACGGGCGCACATAATCGCGCGCTCTCCATGAGGAACGCACCCCACGCTTTTCTGCTTAACTCGGATACCGTGGTCCACAAGGGAGTGCTCAAGACCTTGCTCGATTTCAGTTTCGCAAACCCCGGTGCGGGGATTCTTGGGCCGAAGCTCTTGAATCCCGATGGATCGCTCCAGTTCAGTTGCCGCCGATTTCCAAATCCCATGGCCGCGCTGTTCCGGAACACAGTTCTTGGCCGGATGTTTCCGAACAACAAATTTACTCGCGAGTACTTGATGACGGATTGGCCGCACGAGCAATGCCGTGAGGTCGATTGGGTTTCCGGCGCCGCAATGTTTGTGACCTCGGACGCCATGGCGAGAGTGGGATACCTGGACCCTAATTACTTCATGTACTGCGAGGACGTGGACTGGTGCTTCCGCGTAAACAAGGCGGGTCTGAAGGTGATGTATGTGCCGCAGGGCGCTATTACGCACGCCATCGGCCGCAGCACCGACCAGGCCGCCAAGAAGATGCTCCTGCGCTTTCACGCGTCTATGCTGCGATTCTATCGAGTGAACATGCTGCCCGAGATCGTTTGGCCCTTGCGGCCTTTCGCGTACGTCGGGGCCGCGGGAGCGTTGTTCCTTAGGGCGAGCATGTTCATCGTGAAGATCCTGATCGATGAAGGAACGCGCCGGAAGGAGAAGCGGGAGCCTTGAAAAGGCTGACGACTGCACAGAGGCTGCTCTGCGTCGCGGGGATCTTCGCGCCGATCCTTGGCGGTCAAATCAACACCGAATCCACTCAACTTGCACCCGGACTCGTGAGTCTCCTTCGGTCTGTTCTTGGAGGGCTGGAGACGCCGACTCTCTCACACGCGATCGTGGGGCTACTCAGCGCGGCTGCCCTGATCTCCATCTTCATCAAGAGAAGGGTGATCCAGGTGCCTGCGATCCGTGTCGCCGGCCTGGTTGTGGGGCTGATGTGCTGGCTCGTGCTGACCCTCGCCTTTAGCCGATTCTTCAGTATTTCGCTGACTGAGCTGGCGGAGTGGCTGACCTACGGCCTAACTTTCTTCGCTATCGTCGCGGGCGCGGGCAGGCGGCAAGGGCCCGTGCTCATCCTGGCGGCCATCGTATTTGGCTGCACGATCCTGGCGATCACCGGGCTTTTCGAATATAGAGATGTGCGCGCCATCGACCCGACATGGCGGGTGTTTTCTAGCTGGACGCCCAACTCGCTTGCCGGCATCCTTAGCATGGGCCTCTTGCTGGCCCTTGGCCTTTCTATGTTCCTGGAGCGTTGGGCTTCCCTACTGTTCTGGTGCTGCGCGATCGCGATGTCCTTTTGCATCGTGCTGACGCAATCGCGGGGCGGCCTCCTTTCCCTGGGTGCCGGCCTCCTAGTTCTGAGCTTCTTCGCTGTAAGTTGGCGCGCTTCTATCGAGCAAGCCATGGCCAACATGGTCCGGGTCGGATCCGTGGTCTTGCTAATGGCGGGGTTCGCAGGGCTCATCGTGTTGAGTTCTCGACGGCCAATTGCCGCGGCTGTAGCGACGCCCGGCTTTGTGTTGGCGCAGCAGACGACGCCTACCCCCG
Source organism: Fimbriimonadaceae bacterium (assembly GCA_034667265.1). Lineage (GTDB taxonomy): Bacteria > Armatimonadota > Fimbriimonadia > Fimbriimonadales > Fimbriimonadaceae > JANYLD01. The sequence goes on along the minus strand of JAXDKF010000059.1, from coordinate 1,702 downwards.
CCCCGGCGACTTCTCCACTCAGCCGGATGAAGATGGAATCGGGCGAGCAGTCCACTGGATTTCGCACGAACCTTTGGAAGGGTGCGATCAAGCTCATCTCCCAGAACCTCCTCGGTACCGGCATCGGAACCTATCGCTTCGAGTCAGCCAAGCCAGGACTCACCACGCAAACGCACCTCACCCACAACACGTACCTGCAACTCGGTGTCGAAGGCGGTTGGCTGGCGCTTTTGGGATTCCCGGCCCTCGTGGTCCTGTGGATGCTCGAGGTCTCGAGGGGTTCTTATCGCGCCCTGCGTCCCAAAAACTTCATTCGTGCTGCCGCGTTCGTCGCTCTCGTTGCCGTAGCGTTGTGGAAAATAAATGTGCTCGGGCCAAACCTCACGACGGGCTTGGCTCTGATGGGGGCGGCGGGATTCTGGCTCTACCTAGAGGCTTTTCGGGGCTCAGCCAACCTCGTCCCGCGGCAGAACATTTTGCGTGCCGCAATCATCGCAGCCGTGATCTGCGCGCTGGTCGACAATCTCTTTGATAGCGGCTTGTATTCGTTCGGGATCGGTTGGGTCTTCTTTGCGCTGCTTGGCCTTGGCCTAGTTGAAGCTGCGGATGGAGTCGCTCCAGAATTCATCCCCAAGCTTCCGCGCTACCTGGTGATCGTCGGCGCGACTATGAGTGCGCTCATTCTTTTCCACGCCGGCGTGGTGGAGACGGTACGGGCGAGGGCGCGATTCGAGCGCGACAGCAACGGGAGCTTCGGAGCCGAAAGCGGCGCACTCGCACTGGCGCACATCGCAACCAGCCTAGCGCCTTACGACGGCGAGAACTGGCGTCTGCTGGCAAGTCTGGAGCCGAGCACGATGGATCACAATTTCGCGCTCAGGCGCGCCGCCGAGCTGCATCCGAACACGAGGAACCTCCGGGCCTACGGCATTGCCTTGATGGATGAGCGTGATTTTCCTCGCGCAGAGGCCATGCTCAACAAAGCGCTCGAACAGGATCCGAACAACCTGCTCACCTTGTCGCGGCTGCTCGATAGCTACATGAAGGAGAACGACCTCGAGAACGCGACGGAAATGGCGAAGCGCATGGCGAGAATCGAAGATACGGACTATTTCAAGGTTCGTTCGCTGCCGGAGCTTGTGCCCGTCGAAACCTTCGCAGCGCGCACCTTGATTGCTTCCACGACAAGAGACCCGCAAGAGCGACTCGCGCAACTCGAGAAAGCGGTCGATGGTTATCAGCAGTATCTTCACAAGACGGTCCCCGTGCTCCTGCAAATGGCCAAGAGTGATCCCAGCAATCCGAATCGCGAAGACATCCAATTTGGAGGCGAGAGCCTTAAGCTTGCTAGATCCAAGATGGCCCAGGCCACGGAGTCCGCGCAGTTCCTAGCTGACACCTACCGCCAAATGAAGAGACCTGCCGACGCGCAAAGAGCCGACGCGATGGCGCAAGAGTTCGCCGCAGTTGCGAACGGCACTAGCTAGTTATCGCGGGTTGTGGATGTGGCAACGGCGTGACGGTTGCTGACCCCGCACGTAAGTTCGCACGACCGTTTCTGGGCAGTACATTGTCGCCAGCTCGTGGCTGTCCGCGCAGATCTCGACGTCCACATACTCGACCGGTTTGGGCTTCGGCTTGGGCGATACCGGCTTCGGCTTTGGTGCAATCGTTATCGGTTGATCGGGGTTGACGTTTGGAT
>JAXDKF010000058.1:0-4089 GCA_034667265.1 Fimbriimonadaceae bacterium | reverse complement strand
GGCACCCTCGTCATGTTTCACACCCAGGCACTCGGATATCTGGATGAATTTGCTGTCTGAAACTGTAAAGGATGTCGTGGCACACCTGTCAACCATGTCTTGGCACTTGACATCAAAGGAGGGGAATAGAACTATGCGTGCTCGAACAGGTCGTTCGAAACATGCTCCGGCTGGGGACCAAGACCGATGAAGCGCGCGATACGTTTGCGCAGGAATGGCAAGAAGCGCAGCACGTTTACGAACAGGATCACCCGTCGCGCGTTGCCTGGACGGACGTTGATAATCACCTGATGCAGGCGCACCTGGAGGCCCTGGATCGTCTTCGTCGGAGGCTCGCGCCGCTCCTGCACGGCCGCAAGGTCCGGGTCGCCGACTGTGCCGCTGCGCAACTTAGCGACCAAGATATTGGCCGTGGCAACGGCATCTTGGATGGCGAGGTTGATGCCGACGCCACCCGCAGGCGACATCGCATGCGCCGCATCGCCGATGCAGAGCAGCCCGGGCCGATACCACTGCTTCAGTCGATCGATCATCACCGTCAGCAGCTTGACCTTCTCCCAATCATCGATCTCATGGACGGTGCTCTCTAAGAAAGGCGCAATGGAGACGATCTTCTTGCGGAACGCGTCCAGGCCCTCGGCCTTGATCTCTTCGAATCCGCCCTTCGGGATCAGGAATCCGCCTTGGTAGTAGTCCTTCCGGTTAATCAGCACCATGAACTGGCCGTTCTTAAAATAGCCGAGCGTGTTTTCTGGTGGATTGGGTGGTTTGGCGATGCGCATCCAGAGCACGTCGATAGGCACGCCGAAAGATTCGGTTTGAAGACCGGCCTTCTCTCGAATGATCGAGTGGCGGCCGTCGGTGCCCACCACCAAATCCGCTCGGACCTCCATTTCTCCCGCCGGCGTCTGCACCCTCACGCCAACAATCCTCTCGTCATCGAAGATGACATCGGTGGCTTCATGGCCCATGCGGAGGTCGAAGCTCGGATACTTCTTCCCTTCCGCGGACAGAAAATTCAGGAAGTCCCACTGCGGGATGAAGGCCATGAACTTGCAGCGTGTCTCGAGCGTGCTGAAGTCCGCGACCGGATAGAGCTTGCCTTCGAGGTTCATGCGCGCGAAGCGCATCTCGTCGTGAGGCAGCGCGAGGAACTGCTCTAGGATGCCGAGCTCGGCCAGGACTTCCATCGTGGAGGGATGAATCGTGTCTCCACGGAAATCGCGGAAGAAATCCTCGTGCTTTTCGAGGACCATCACCTTCACACCCGCACGTGCGAGGAGGTACCCGAGCATGATGCCCGCCGGCCCTCCTCCCACGATGCAACAGGTCGTTTTCTCCGCGTTGTTGCTTATGCGATGAGCATAGCTCTAGGCGCTACGCACTTCTCGTCGATGGCGTCACGGTTGTGATCATCGGCGCCTGCGCGTCCGCGATCTTCCTCTTCTGGATGCGATAGACGAGCCATCCCGCGGCGGCGAACGGCATGTAGAACGGGCTCATGAACGCCAGCCATAGGAATATCGTGGCCACGATCCGCAGCGCTGCTCCCGCAGACGCTGAAGCGGCTCCATAAGCTTCGGCAAACCAGTTAGGATCGCCATGGCCACCGGGGACCGCGCCTTGCGTTAGCGAGAGGTCGAGGCTGGAGTACGCCGCCTGTTTGGCTTCCGAATCTCGCTGGGCTTGAATGGCGTCGATCTGGGACTGGATATTCGTGAGCTGGTTTTGATAGCTCCAGTCCTGGCCCTGCGCGACTTTGGCCATCATGCGGCGCACGTTCTCCTTTTCGGCTCTCAAATTGTTGAGCTGCGCATCCATGGAAATAACGGGATCGGTGATGTCTTGCATGGCCACGGTCTTGGACATTCGGCTCCCGAACCCTTCCAACTTCGCAATGGTCTGATCGAACTTGTCGACGGGGATGCGCGCGTTGATGCTTAGCCGCGCGTCGGCGGTGGCCAGATCGCTGCTCGTGACGGTCTCAATGATGCCGCCTACACTTTGGATGGCCTGATTGACCTTCTTCTCGGCCTCGTCGATGTTGCTCACGCGGACTTGCAGACTGGCCGCCCGAACGACCATTCGATTTGCCAGCAACACCGGCTTGGAAGGTGGACCGCCGCCAAATCCGGCAGTGCGAACATTTCCGGCGGTTCTGAGACGGCCTTCGCCTTCGGCCACTCCCATAACGGAGGGTTCCCGACCATCTCCTAAGAAGGCGGCAGCATCCTTATCGCCGCCGGCCACCACATTGCTTCGGATGGGGGACTCTGCGGTGTGATTCGGTCCCTCCGAACACCCAACAACAACGAGGGCGACACACATGGTGGGAATCACCAGTTTTCTAAGCATAATTGCACTCCTGTTCGGCCGCGGCTCTTAACGCGGCTTGAACCTAAGTGACACCAGACTTAGAGAAAGTTCAGCTTAGAACTGACCCGCCCCGGATCGCTATTCGTCTATAACTCAGACAGTCCCATTTTGATTGCTCGGATGGAACCGAGCGGCCATATGGAAAGCCCAACAACAGGAGACTTGCACGATGAAATTTAAAGGATTAATAACGAGCCTGCTTGCCGTGATGCTGATGGCTTCGTTCATGGCAACACCCGTGGTGGCATCCGCGCAGACCGCGACCCAGCTGAAGCATCGCCAGAAGACGAAGAACGACTGGCGGAACTTGGCCTACGCCGGAGCCGGATTGGGCATTTACGGCGCTCTCAAACACGACAACACACTGACCTTCCTTGGAACCGCTGGCGCCATCTACTCGGCTACGCGATACGAGCAGGATCGAAAGAGCCACAGCAGGATGCGACGCAATCGCGCCGCAGTCTTCAGCCGAGGCTACTTCTACCGCAACGGCAAGAAGTATGTTCGAAAGACCTCGTACAAGAACGGCCGCAAGTATTACTACTTCAAGCGAGCCTAACGCTGGACACTTTGTGGCCTCCGGCGGGCATCACCCTCCGGGGGCCTTTTGCTTAATCTTGGTAGCCGAATTCGACATGCGCGAACTTCGGCTGGCACTGTTCTTCAATCACGAGGACGCGAGCCTCGAGGCCTCTCTCCATAGTTCCCTGCACGGCTTCGCCGATCTCGGCGAACATCCAGGCCTTCCACTGTGATTTCGGAGGCATGGTCTTGAAGTCGTAGGTGTCCTTGGCTTCTGCTTCTGAGGACGGCAGCCCGCCTTGCTCAACCTGCACCGTGTTTGGTTTGAATGTGGGATCGTCCTTCACGATGTCCGCGATGAGCTTGTCGTACTCGGCCTGGAGCTGGACTTGGCTTGTGGTGGCTTGGAACGCGGGCGTGGTCATCGCGTAGGCCGTGGGCCAATCTCCTTTCATGACCGCTTCGCCGAACTTCCTAACGGCGGGGTCGTAGGTTGTGATGCGCTCTTCATGTCCGTTGTCGCCGCCGGCGATCTGCGGCATGCAGGAAGCGCACGTGGCGGCAATGCCGACCAAAGCGAAAAGCCAAACACAAGCAACAACCAGACGCATTCATCCCTCCAACTCCCCAGATTCATAGATGGCCAATGCGGCGAATAACGGCGATGAGAATCTGCGGTTCAAGCAGCAATAGGTTAGGGCCTGCACACGATAACCCAGATCACCACTTTCATTCGGCAGCTCGAACGCGAGACTAGGGACTAATCTCCACACTGGTTTGGCCAGGAATGACGACGAATCGTCCGTCGCGGTGCCCAGGCGACCCTAAGGCGGACGCTGCTCCATCGGGGTGGACGTAGAAGTTCGTGCCCGCGGGATCATAACCATAATTCGCCTCTCCGCCGATCATCACTTCAGCTGGTTCCAGAATTGGCCGGGGATGGACAAGCTTCGTCTTTACCTCGCGATACACAACAATCCGGTGGCGGCGCTCAGAGGCGGGCTGCAGCGGCAGCAGCAGACAGGCGAAGATGAACGCGGCGGCGGCACCTGCGTACCCAAACATCTTGCGTTTCACAGCAGCCAAACCGACAGGGCAGTCTTGGGTGAGTACGGTGCCGTCCGCCCGCCGATAGAATTGGACACAGAGCCTTCCGGAAGCGGATGCAAGCAAGGCCTCGGCTTCGGACTC
>JAXDKF010000057.1:0-6468 GCA_034667265.1 Fimbriimonadaceae bacterium | reverse complement strand
CGGGGTCAGGTCGTGCGGCACGGTAGCGGGAACGACCGCTGTAACCTCCACCACGTCCCCCAGCGTCAACGCAAAGGAGGGTTTCTGCACTTTCGTGTTGACCAGCACGGTTCCGTCGTCTATAAGCTTGGAAAGCTTTGTCCGGCTATGCTCAGGCAGCATGCGGGCAAGGAACTTGTCCAGACGCTCAGATCGGTCGGCGGTGAACGTCACAGCACATTGTGCACGTCCAACGGATGCTCATTCGCCACGAACAAAACGGGCCAAATTGGCATAGAATTGCATTATGAGGCGAGCAGCGTATCTTTTGATACCGGCATCACTGGTCTTCGCGACCGGCTGCCACAAGGGTGCTGCCCGCGTGGATGCCTTCGAGCCTCACTTCACCCAGGCTTCCGCTCCAGGTTCCCCCAGCGAAGTGATGGGGCGCTACGCCCAACAATTCGGCGTGCCGATCTATCCCGGCGCTTCACCCGATACTTCGCACTTCGCTGCCCCGCCGCAGGAAACCTCGAGGATTTACCTGGTGTACGTGAGCTCCGACCCGATCGAAAAGGTGTTGGAGTTCTACAAGCGCTCGATGACGATGCAGGTCTTTCAGTACGGCACCGCGACCCAGCTCAAAGGCACCTCGTCTACAGGCGCGGACGTCACGATCAACGTGGGTCCGTCTGTCCAGAGATCCGGTACCAACTTTACAATCACCGCGGTAGCGCTCCCGGCAACTCGCATTGCGAGCGCGTCGCCCGCGATGCCGCCACCCACGGTAGCGCCAAGGACGTATCAAACGCCTCCGGCAACCGCAACCAGGGACGACAACGGCCAGACGTGGGACTACTCGACCAACAGGATGCCGGCTGAGAACCCAACGCCGGTACCGGCCCCGGCCCCGACGCAGACCGCGCCTCCGCCCCCGCCCGTGGAAGATCCTCCCGCGGACGTTCCGCCTGAACAAACGTCCAACGGGGAAACAGATACGAACCAAGGCACCACTGGCGACAACCCTCCGGGCGGCGAGCCTCCACAGTAGTTTCTCGCCAAGAGCTAAATTGGTAACTGTGAGGAATCTCTCTCTTCTAGTGGGTTTGATCGTGTGCGCCTGTGGCTGCTCGAGCGACCGATCCGATCCCGGCACGACGGCAGTCCCGCCAACAACGGCTCAGGCAGTCCCAAATCAGACCGGAACCCCGATGGAGCAAGCCGGCGTGCCCATCTATCCTGGCGCGGTGGAAGCTGGCTCCGCCGTCACGCCTACCTCTCCGAAAGGAGAGACCCGCTTCAGCACCCAATTGAGCACCGCGGATTCCGTGGACAAGGTTGTTGCCTTTTACAAAGAGAAGCTGAAGTTCGAAGCCTCGAAGAAGGAGCCAATGTGGCAGTTGGTGGGGCGAACTCCGCAAGGGGCAGACGTTTTGATGTTCGTGAGCCCGGATGGCTCGCAGACGAAGATCGCGATTCGCGGCGTTCTCTACAAAAAGCCATGACCTTCCAGCGCCGGAGGCGGCTCTATCTGCTGCTCCTGCCTCTACTCATTTTTTTCGACTTGTACGGCGTGCTCGCCCTGATGCGCCAGCCAAACGCTCTTCGCGATGCGCTTGTGCTCACCGTGCCATTGCTGACCATCCTGTTTGCCACGTTCTACATCAACGTCGCGGTGCACGAGATGGGGCATTGGCTTGCGGGAAAGCTCGTGGGATTCAAGACGTTAGCTCTACAGGTCGGTCCGTTGCTGTGGACCAAAGGCGAAGGCGGCCAGAGGTTCCAAGTTGCGCCGTGGGCTGGACGTATCGGCGGCTTTGCAGGCATGTGGCCGCCCGATTCACAGAATCTTCGCCAACGCTTTGCCGTGTTCGTGGCGGGCGGCCCGTTAGCGAGCCTTCTCTTTGCCGCTGCGACCTTTCTGTGGCTGCAGACCCTACCGGGATCTTTGCGACTCGGACCCGCAATGCTCCTCTATCAGGGTTTCGTTTTGCTTTTATTTATCTATGCAGCGTTTACGGCCGTGCTGAACTTGCTTCCCTTCCAGACCCACGGCCTCAGAACGGACGGGGGACGCTTGCTGATGATCGCGATGGGCGGATTGAAGTACAAGCGCATGATGGCCATCACGAACATGGGCATGTTGGCGCGATCTGGCGTGCGTATGCGGGAGTATCCACCCGCGCTGTTCGACGCGATCACGGCGGCGCCGGACAAGAGTCCGGAGCACGCGCAGGGGCTCCTGCTGCGCGCTTTCTATAGCTTCGAAACGGCTCATGACCAGGAGGCGGTGCAGTATGCAATCGAGGCCACCGAAACCATCAGTCCCAAGGCTACGATCATGCACGCCGTAGTGTTCAACGAAGCAGCGGCCCTCCTCGCATGGCTCGGCATGGACGCTGCTCGCGCACGACGGCTCTTTGACGAGGCGGATGGAAAGACCTTGTTCTACCGACATAACCGCCCAAGAGCGGAGGCATGCGTTTTATTGGCGGAGGGCCGGCCGCAAGAAGCGTTAGCAAAGGCTCTGGAAGCAGAGCAAGAGCTGGAGCGGGAAATGCAGATGCACCCAAACCTATTTGCGTTTGATCAAGATTTCATTCGCGCCATCAAAGCGAGATGCGAGGCCGCTCTTGGGTCGCAGGTCGCCTCCCCCGTGTGATCTGGCGGACAATGGTTGTCACATGCGCGTTCTCATTCTCCCGCTCCTTCTCCTGATCGTTGCCGGGTGTTCTCCAAAATCCGAGCCGGTGCCCGAAGGTGTCAGCCCAGTAGCCCAGGACGCGAAGCCCGGGCTTATCGATGAGACCGGCATCCCAACCTACCCGGGCGCAAAGCTGGTCGAGAAGAACACGGCCGCACCCGCCAAGAATGGCAGCCGGCGCATGACCGCCATCCTGAGCACGACGGACCCGTACAATAAGGTAGTCGCGTTCTACCAAGATCGCGTGAAGATGGCTTCGATATCGCCCAACCCAAGGATGACGCAGTTTGTCGGCCTCTCGTCAAACGGAAACCCCGCGCAGATGTTCATCAACGACGTAGGCGGGAAGACCACCGTCACGGTCTATGTCGTCGTGAAGTAGGTCCATCGCAGGCGGCAAGCTAAACTCTTAGCTCAATGGCGGATAGGTATGAGCCCGCTTCGTTCGAGGCGAAGTGGCGGCAGCGATGGAGTGAGGCGGACCTTTTCAAGACCCGAGAGGAGGCTGACCGGCCCAAGTTCTACGGGCTGGATTTCTTCCCTTACCCGAGCGGCGCGGGACTCAGCGTGGGGCATTGCCGCAACTACGTTCCCACGGACGTGATCTGCCGCATGAAGTACATGCAAGGACACAACGTCCTGCACCCGATGGGCTTTGATGCCTTCGGGTTACCTGCCGAGAACGAGGCGATTAAGCGCAAGCGCCACCCACGGGAGATGACGGCGGAGTACACGGCTACCTATCGCCGGCAGATGGACCTGATCGGGATCAGCTACGACTGGTCGCGGTCCTTTGCGTCCTGCGATCCCGACTTCATGAAGTGGACGGAGTGGATCTTTGAGCTGCTGTACAAGCGGGGTCTGGCCTATCGACGGCTGGCGTCAGTGAATTGGGATCCGATCGACAAAACGGTGCTGGCGGACGAGGAGATCATCGGCGGCAGGGCGGAGAGGTCGGGCGCGGTCGTCGAGAAGAAGTTCATTCCGCAGTGGTTCTTCCGGATCACGGAGTACGCGCAGCGACTAATCGACGATCTGGACACCATCGCGTGGCCGGAAGGCATCAAGACTCAGCAGCGGAACTGGATCGGCCGCAGCGAAGGCGTGCAGTTCACGATGCGTGCGGTGTACATGGATGAGGCGCAGGTGCGGGCCCTTAAGGCGGCAGCATCTACGTCCTCATCCGCCCCGGCCCCCAGCTCGGATTCTGGACGGCTACCGGAGCTGGAGGAGCTGGAGCGAGAAGTGCGGGCAAGCCATGCGGCGGCCGACGTCCCAGCTTCCGTATCCCAGAAGATCGCACAGCTTGAGGGCAACCTGGCAAAGGCGGCGGAAAAGGTCAACGTGACCGTGCCGGGCGGAGATGCGTTCGAATCCGCACGCGCAAAGATCATGATGGCCGGCGGGCTGCGACCGGCTGAGCGAATGCCTAGCTTCGACGTGTTCACAACTCGCGTCGACACAGTTTTCGGCATGACTTTCTGCGTGCTCGCACCGGAGCATCCCCTGGTCGAGACGCTTCTGTCCATGGTGCCGGAGGACAAGAAGAAGGCGATCCGCGAGTATCAAGTTCAGGCGAAGACGCTATCCGCCGCGGATCGGTTGGTCGTCACGCGCGAGAAGACCGGCGTGTTCAGCGGCGCATACGCCATCAACCCCGTTAACGAGGATCTGATCCCGATCTGGATCGCCGACTACGTGCTCACGGATTACGGCACGGGCGCGATCATGGCGGTGCCGGCGCACGACGAGCGAGACTTCGAGTTTGCGGTGAAGTTCGGCTTGGAAGTCAAGCCGGTGATCAAGCCAACCGAGGAGTATCTGCGCAAGTTCACGCCTCCCGGCGAGGAGTTCGATTACGAGCGGGAGCTCGCACGGTACGTCGCGTACCCGAAGCAGTACGATCCTGTGTTCGTTTCCAAGGACTCGGTCTGTTTCAACTCCGGTTGGATCAATGGATTGACCTTTCCGGAAGCCACCAAAAAAGTCGGCGAGTGGATGGAGGGCCAGGGCATCGGCGCGAGGAAGATCCAATACAAGCTGCGCGATTGGCTCATTTCGCGGCAGCGGTATTGGGGCTGCCCGATCCCGGTACTGCATCGCGAGGACGGCTCCATGGAGCTGGTCCCCGAGGACAAGCTACCAGTGCTCCTGCCCGACGTGGACAATTACGAGCCGGGAGAGGATGGGCAAAGTCCCTTGGCTGGAATCGACTTCTGGGTGAACACGACGGACTCGCAGGGCCGACCCGCGAAACGCGAAACCGACACCATGGGCGGGTTCGCGGATTCTTCGTGGTACTTCCTTCGATTCTGTGATCCGCACAACCAGAAGCAGGGCTGGGATCCGGCTAAGGCTGCCTACTGGATGCCCGTTGACTGCTACGTCGGCGGCGCAGAGCACGCCGTCATGCACTTGCTGTACGCGCGCTTCTGGACGAAGGTGCTCCACGACGAAGGCTTGGTCACCGTGAAAGAGCCCTTCCAACGACTTGAGAACCAGGGCCAGGTGCTAGCGCTCACGCCTTACCGCAAGCCTCGCGAAGGCGAGAAGCTGGACATGGGCGAGGAAGGGATTCTAATTTCCTTCGACGAAGCAAAGCAACTGCCCGAGGATCAAGTGCTCTGGCGGTGGGCTCGCATGAGCAAGTCCAAGGGCAACGTGGTGACGCCGGAAGAAGCGGTCGAGGAATACGGCGCTGACGCGCTCCGGATCTACCTCCTGTTCGTCGCGCCGTTCAACGCCGACGTTCAATGGGACAACCACGGCATGGAAGGTGGGGCGCGATTTCTTTCGCGTGTGTACAAGGTTGTGGAAGACAACAGGTCTGCGTTCGATCCCGCATGGGCCAGCAAGATCGGCACGATGGAGCCGGATGAGGCCACGCGCAAGCTTCGGCGTGCTACGCACCAGGCCATCCGCAACTCCACGGAGCATATCGACCGGTTCGCGTTCAACACCTACATCTCTGGTCTGATGATCTTTGTCAACACGATCAACGACCTGGTGAAATCTACGCAGGTGATCGATGCGTTCCGCCTAGCCCTTTCAGAAGCTTTGAGCTCTCTAGTCCTGCTGCTTGGCCCAGCGGCGCCGCATTCGTCCGATGAGCTGTGGTCCTCGCTCGGAGGGGAGGGTTTCTCGCTCCATGCGCCATGGCCCTCGTTCGACGCGGCCCTGGCCGTCGAAGATACGGTAACGATCGCCTTCCAAGTCAACGGAAAGCTGCGGGACACGCTGGACATGCCCGCCGCCTCATCGAAAGAAGACATGGAGCAGGCGGCCCTGGCTTCCGCGAAGGTGCAAGCGTTCGTGAGTGGCCAGACGGTGAAGAAGGTAATCGTCGTGCCCGGGCGGCTGGTGAACGTCGTCGTGGGCTGATTGAATCAACGTAAGTACACGACCTGGATAGATTGACTGCCGCAAAACTGCCCTAAGGTGGAAATCATCTGGAACCGGGGTGCAGTATAAGCAGTCAGGACGCAGTGGCAGGTCTGGTTCCAGTGAAGCTGGTATCCTGCACCTTCAACGGAACGTATCGGGCCTTGGCAGAAGCTTCGGGGAAACCACGTCGAGCGAGCTGGAGGACGGTTACGAAATTAGGGTTTGCGTGTCCGTTCGCAAGCAAGGAAAGTGAATGGCAACGAAAACGCTCTATGTGGGAAATCTTCCCTACTCTTCCAGCGAAGACGATCTGATGACCTTCTTCGCCGCTTACCAGCCGACCAAGGCTCGCATCGTCGAAGGACGAGGATTTGGATTCGTGGACGTCGCGGAGGACCAGA
>JAXDKF010000056.1:0-13926 GCA_034667265.1 Fimbriimonadaceae bacterium | reverse complement strand
GGTTCAAATCAGGTCTAGAGACAGGTTCAAATCAACCGTATATAAGAATGTGAGAACGCTCACTCTCCTCGCAGCGGGCGCCACCGTAGCTCTCGGTCTTGCCTCCCAGACCGGCACCACGGCCGTGCCGCTTCCCGCGCTCAACCAGCGCATCATGGAATTTTGCCAAAAGTCCATGGGACGCAAAGTGGGCGACGGAGAGTGCGCGGACCTTGCTTATAAGGCGATGCTCGCAAGTGGGGCGGAGTCACCGGATTACTACAAGGACGACCCCAAGCCCGGAGACTACGTCTGGGGCGATCTCGTCTACGGACGCAAGATCCAGGGTCGGGACCAGCTCGAGAAGGGAGAGCGACTCGACGTGAAGCCGGGCGACATTATCCAGATGCGAGACTTAATCATCGAGCACGAAGAAGTGACCGACGAGTACGTGAGCCGTGAAGTCATCGACGCGGACCACCACACGGCGATCGTTTCCGGACTGTCGGATGATGGTTTGACCTACGACGTCATCGAGCAGAACGCGAACGAGGTCCCGACGGTGACGACGGGCAAGCTTCGAATTGGCGAGATGAAGCGGGGTTATATCCTGGTTTATCGCGCCGTACCTGGCCTAAGCGGCGACCGCAACGTCGATGGCCAAGCCCGTTATCGCGCCGGCGCTCAGACTCGGGAATGGAAGAAGGCACGCCGTTGATCGTTGATCGTTGGTCGTCCGTCGTTCACCGTTGGTTGTAAGGCCGCTCGGCAGGGAACCGGATCGCGCTCGGGGCATACTCGATGCATGGCGGCCGCCGTTTCATCCGACCGAATCCAGAGGCTTGCTTCTTCTATGCAGGAGGCTGGGCTGGATGCGTTCTTTGCGTCTTCCGCGATCTCCATGCGCTACCTGGCGAGTTTCGGCGAGGACGGCCACGAGAGGTTTCTAAGCCTCGCCGTGAACAGCGACGGGCGTATGGCGATGATCTGTCCGGCTCTGTCGGAGCAGCAAGCCAGACGAGCAGGCATCCAGGATGTTCGTTCCTGGCCGGACGGTCAAGATCCGCTTGTGCTGTTCCAGGCCCTTGCCGACGAGTGGAACCTGCGCTCTGGGATTTTGGCTGTCGACGACGAGATGAAGGCAAGGCAGCTTCTGCAGATGCAGGGCGTCCTTCCTGCGGCCCTGTTCAAACCGGGCCAACCAGTCCTCAGCACACTTATGCGCAAGAAAGATGCAAAGGAACTTGCACTTATGCGCAAGGCGGCGGCGATCGCGGACCAGGCTTTACCAGCGGGTCACAAGTCGATCAAGGCCGGCGCCAAAGAGGAAGACGTCTCGGACGCGATCTCATCGGAGATGAAGAGGCTGGGCGGCAAGCCCACGTTTGCCATCATCGCCGCTGGTGCGAATAGCGCCGAGCCGCACCATCTCACCGACAACACCGAGATCCGCGAAAGCGACGTGGTCATGCTCGACTACGGCTGCGACGTCGACGGCTACCAGAGCGATATCACCCGTTGCGCGACCTGCGGCAAGGCATCCGATGAAGCCAAGAAGGTCTACCGAGTCGTTCTAAACGCACACAGGGCGGCCCGGGAAAAGATTCGGCCGGGGATTACCGCACACGCGGTCGACAAGGCTGCACGCGACGTCATCGAAGCCGCAGGCTATGGCGAATTCTTCATCCACCGCACGGGTCACGGAATCGGGATGCGCGGACACGAGGAGCCCTACATCGTGCAAGGGAACGAAACGATGCTGGAAGAAGGAGACTGCTTCAGCGTGGAGCCCGGGATCTACCTCCCCGGCCGCTTCGGCATCCGCATCGAGAACATCGTCACGGTTACCGGGGATGGCCACGAAAGCCTGAACGAAGAGCCTGCCGAAGACTTCATCGAGATCAAAGGCTGACGCACAAGAAAACGGAGCTGATGCCTCGCATCAGCTCCGTTTCGAGCGGTAAGACGTAAGGTCTTAGCGGCCGCGCCGCTTCCGAGCGATCAGAGTGCCCGCGCCGATTGCGAGAGCCACCATGGTCGCGGGTTCCGGTACCGGGTTTCCACCGCCACCGTTATGGGTGGTCGCCACAAGTGCGGGCAAAGCCAGCAGCGGCAGCAAGGGGATTCCTTGGGCGTGGGCGGAAGTTACTGTCGAGATAGGCTGGGTCGCCGGCGTGGCGATGACTTCCTCAGGAATGACCGGAGGTGCGGGCTGGAGCGCCAACGCTACGTTGGGCACGACTTCCGCGGTGGGTACCGCCATCTCTCTCATCTCAGGCACGGGAACCGCGCTGAGCTCTTCCTCAGGAACCACTCCCGGAGGCGCGCCAACCAGCGGGTTGCCGCAACGAGCCCTTAGAATGGGCTGGCCATTGGGGTCCATGAAGACCAGCTCGCCTTTTCGGAGTCTCTGCGTGTGGGCTTTCAGCTCGCCGCCCGGCGGAACGCTGTAAACCGTATACACGCCTTCTCTGTTCAGGCGTACGGGCCGAAGAGTTCGCAGGTACGTGACTAGCTGCGACTCATTCATCTGGAAGTGACGCTCGTAAGAATCCCGGATATTGGGGTTCGAGCGCACTTGCGCTATAAGTTCATCGGTCGTTTTGGCCGATACAGTAAGGAAGGAATTGCGACCAGGTTGCTGGGCGAAGCTGATTGCTCCGAGAATCGCCACGGCACTGATCACCGCTCCTATACGAATAACCGCTCTCATTTATGCTCTCTCCAACGAGACCGTCGTTCTGACGGACTCGGCTCTCTCCATGCGGCGAAACCAGTCACGCAGCCATGGATAACGGATCCTTCCTAGACCTATTATCCCGCACGATTCCGCTCTATTAATTCCAGAGCGTCATGCGCGGCTGCTTGTTCCGCCTCTTTCTTCGATCTGCCGGTGCCTTCGCCTATAGCGACGTCACCAACTAGCACTTGTACGGAGAACTGTCTCTCATGCGCGACGCCCGATTCCCGCGTAATTCGATACTGAGGAGTCTTGCGCCAGGTGGCCTGGGCAACTTCCTGCAGCTTCGATTTATGGTCGTTTGGACTCACGTCCCCGCCGCTGATGAGAGTCAGATACTCGTGCAACTGCTCTAGGACAAACCATCTAGCAACTTCCATGCCAGATTCGAGATACACGGCCCCGATAACTGCTTCGAAGACGTCTGCGAGGATGCTCGGCCGGGTTCTCCCGCCTGTGACCTCTTCGCTGGCGCTCAGCTCGATGTATTTGTCCAGGCCCAACCTCGACGCGGTCTTAGCAAGAGGGTCTTCCTGCACCACGCTTGATTTGGCCTTACTAAGCATCCCTTGGTCCCACGTGGGATGGTGCTCGTAAAGGTACTGGGCGATCACCAAACCTAGCACCGAATCCCCGAAAAATTCCAGTCTTTCGTAGCTGTCTGCGATGGGGTCCTGGGCGCCCGACCGGTGCTGCATTGCCAGTCGGAAGAGTCTTTCGTCTTTTAGCGGAATGGCCTTCGGAATCATGCCTTGAGCTCTTGGAGAGCGTTTGCGATGCGTTCGATCCCTCGCCGGATGTTGTCGCGGCTGGCAGCGTAGCTGATCCGGATGTGACCTGGCGCCTCGAAGACGGTCCCCGGCACCGTGGCAACCTTTGCCGCGTCGAGAAGATGCTCAACGAGGGTGATGTCGTCCTGGATCTTGCCTTTTAGGTACGCGCTGACATCGGGAAGGACATAGAACGCGCCCTGCGGGACGGACACGTCGAGCCGCGGTATCGCTCTTAGAAGTTGAATGATGAGGTCCCGTCGGGCCTGGAACTCCGCTCGCATCGGCTCCACTTGGTCCGATGGCAACCGGAAGGCTTTGACCGCTCCCTTTTGTGCGAAGGAGTTGGGGTTGCTGGTGACCTGGTCCTGGAGGTTGCCCATCGCGGAGGCGACGGGCTTGGGCGCGGCGGCGAACCCGATGCGCCAGCCGGTCATTGCGTAGGTTTTGCTGCAGCCGCCGACGGTGATAGTGCGCTCCGCTATGTCCGAGCCGAGCGAGGCGATGCTGGTGTGCTTCTCTCCATAGACCAGCCGATCGTAAATCTCGTCGGAGATCACCCAGAGCCCGTTTCTCAGGGCGAGCTGGGCGATGGCCTTAATGGTTTCTCGGTTGAAGAGCGCGCCCGTGGGGTTGCAAGGGCTGTTGACCCTGATCGCCTTCGTTTTGGTGGTGACCTTCTCTCGAAGCTGATCGTAGGTCGGCACGAAGCCGGTGCTTGCGTCCGTGTGAATGACGACCGGAACGGCGCCGGCGAGGCGCGCCTGCTCCGCGTAGGTCATCCAATATGGCGCGATAAGAATGATCTCGTCGCCCGGCTCGAGCAGGATCATCATCGCGTTGTAGATGCTTTGCTTTGCCCCGCAGCTCACCACGATCTGATCCGGCGTGGCCTTCACCGCGTTCTCTTCCTGGAGCTTGTGGCAGATCGCCTCTTTGAGCTCCCTGATGCCGGTCGTCGGCGTGTACTTCGTGAACCCTGCGTTCAGGGCCTCGATGGCGGCTTCTCGGACCGGTTCTGGTGTTTCGAAGTCCGGTTCCCCTGCGCTGAGCGACACGACGTCGATGCCTTCCGCCTTCATGGCGTTGGCTCGGGCAGCGATGCTGAGCGTGGGAGAAGGCTTCAGCATATCGGCGCGCGAGGACAGGCTCACGGTGTTCAAGTTCTAATGTTACTCGTGGGAAAAGGCGCTCGGCTCTGGGCTCGAGGCTTGAGGCTCTTGGACAGGGATGGGTGCCCGTATACTTCGGGACGTGGCCACGGCCGTCCGCTCCCGGCCTCGATCTTCCGTTCTCCTGCTTCTGGGCGGGCTGCTTGTGCTCGTCTTTCTGGTTCATCTAGGAGTAGGGGGCACGTGGCTGTTGCCGGGCGACGTGATCCGGGAGCTATTCAGAGGCTTGACCGGCGATCGAGCAAACGCCGTCGTCTGGGAGCTTCGGTTGCCGCGCGCTCTTGCGTGCGTTTTGGTCGGGGCGATGCTCTCGGTGGTCGGCTCTTCATTCCAGGCGTTGTTTCGGAATCCCCTTGCGGACCCCTATGTCGTTGGAGTTTCTTCCGGCGCCGCGGTGGGCGGTTCCGCTGCCATCGTTTTGGGGCTGGAGGGACTCTGGGGCGGCCTGGGAATCATGGGGCTCGCTTTCCTGGGGGGTTTGGGGTCGTTGCTGCTGGTGTTCGGTCTCGCGCGCCGGCGTGGCGTGGTGGACGTTTCCACGCTTTTGCTGGCGGGAGTCGTGGTGGGCTCGCTCCTGGCCGCGCTGACGACGCTTGTGCTCTACGCGGCCGGTGAGGACACCAACAAGGTGCTCCGGTGGCTGCTCGGGAGCATGACGCCGATGTTTTACGACCGGCTCGTGGTCATGGCTGTTGCGGCAGCAGTTGGATCGGCGGTCCTCATCCTCCAAGCAAGGCAGCTCAACGCCTTTGCCATTAGCGAATCGACGGCAAAGCACCTCGGGATCGATACACGGCGTTTGAAGTGGATCGTGTTGGTGACCGGCACGGTCTTGGCGGCGATCTGCGTGGGAGCGGTCGGGATCATCGGATTTCTTGGCCTGGTGGCCCCGCACATCTCACGACGGCTGTTGGGCGTGGACTGGCGGTTGTCTATGCCCGGTGCGCTGATGATCGGTCCGACGCTGCTTTTGATGGCGGACGTCGCCGCTCAGCGGGCCTTGCCTAATATGGAGCTACCGGTCGGAGTCGTGACGGCCCTGCTTGGCGCGCCGTTTTTGTTGGTGCTCCTTAGAAGAGATGCCTGAGCTTCTCAGATCCAGGGCCAGGTGCCGGCGCGGTCGCGCCAGCGATCGCGGCGGCGGCGCTTCATCGCGCGCTTCTTCGCCTCGATCATCTCCTGCCACATCTGCTTCCTCGCCTGAATGCCCTTCGCCAAGCCGAGCTTTTGCTCCTTGTGGCAGTTGGAGACTCCTTGAAGAACAACCCGCAGGACGCGGGCGCCCACGCGCTTGGCGTGTTCGTTGAGCGCGATCTCAACGCCCATGCGCGCTTCATGGATATTGGGGATGCCGGTGAACAGCCATCGCTGCATGGCGCGCTGGCCGCTAATGTAGGGCGTGATGCGTTGGGCCGCGTCGCTCCAAAACTTTCCGCCACGAAACACGCCGATGCACATCTCGCATTGATTGGCGAGCAGAGGCCGAATAATATTGTCCACGTGCTCGGACGCAAGGCCGTCTAAATCTGCGTCGACAAAGGCGAGGACATCCGCGTCCGTCGCTTTGACACCCGCAGCCATTGCTCCGCCCTTACCTACATTTCTCGGAAGCTCGACGATGCGCACGTTTGTAAAGCGCGCGGCGACCTTCGCGGTGTTGTCCGTGCAGCCGTCGCTCACCACGATAATCTCATCGGCGTACTTGCACCCTGAGATCGCCCGCAGCACGCGTCCGATGCGCTCGCCCTCGTTGTAGGCGGGGATGATGATCGCGACCTTCTGCTTCTTCTTGGAACCAACAGGCGCGGGCTCGAACTTTCTCTTTGGCCGGGGTGGTGAGAAGCTAGCCATTTACCATTTACAGAAGGCCGCGGCCTTCGAGGCGCGCTCGAACGCGGCTCTCCACCACGCTACCTGCACCGTTCCACCGCAGTCCCACGCGCCCGGCGACCGGGGTGACGGCTCGCATGAACCGCAGATTTGCGAGGACTCGCTGTGGCTTCCAACGCATTTTATAAGACTCGTCGCCACGCAAGAAGTCAAAAGTCTCTTTGCCTTCCTCGATGGCCCGCCGAATTGTCCATGCGACGAGCAAAGTTCCTGGCGATATCGAGCCTTTCGAAGGATCGAAACCGGCCTGATAATAATAACAAGCAGAGCCCAAGCTCATGGCGTAGATCGCGCCGATCGCCTCGCCATCGACCTTTAGGAGACTCAGCCAGAGATACCCCTGTTTCGCCGCTACGTGTGCCCATTCTCGATGAAAGGCATCCGCACGTCCGATGAAAGCGCCGGGAAGTCCCCGCTTTCGCCAACGCTTCTTGTGGGTCTCCATGAGCCGGTCCATGCCTTGGTCGATCTCGTCCGAGTGAACTTGGTCGATCGATGCTCGGCCGGTCTTGAAAAGGTCTTTGTCCAGACGCTTCACGTCGTAGCGCAGGCTCTTGCTCAGCGTAGCGAGGTACTTGTCGTAGCTGTCAGGCAAGTCCAGCACGAGGCATCGAGCCTGCTCTAGGGGCACGTAGCCCTCGATCCCGGACAGCGGCTTGTCCTCTCTGACTTGGTGTAGGTCGATCAGGTCAACTTTGACGTCTTTCAAGCTGCGCGCCACAGCTTCCGAAACCGTGTTCTCGTAGCCGGCCCTTGCGATCGGATGAAGATAGTCGCTTGCGCCCGTGCCGATCGCCCTTAAGGTCGTCCACGGCCCCGAATTCTTAACAAGCGGCATGAGACCGACCAGGTCTTTGCCTTCATGGATGGCAATGACGTGAAGCCCAGCCTTCTTAGCGAAGTGGCGAACCCAGGTGGACTGCCACTCCCAGGTTTGGAACGGCGTTGCGGTGGGGGAGTGCTCGACCAGATCTTTCCAGTCTCCTGCCAGCTCGTTGAAGCTGTCGGAACCTGCCAGCACCTCGGTCCTCAGCACGGGTCCATTATAACTTTGGCCGGAGTGCATCCCTCTGTATGGGACGCCTGGGTCCTGTGCGCGGTGCCCCACTGGGGCTTTGGGGCGAGTCAAAGCACCTAACTACATAGAGCCAGGGCGACCCCTCTGGCGCCCAATGCATCGCCACAAGGGGAAGGGACGCAGAATGTCTAGGCTTAGGCCCGAACCGGCGTGCAGAATTCCTTCACGCACTGCGCAGCGTGGCGGACCTGTTCGTCGCTCAAGTGTTGGTGGATCGGCAAGCTCAGGACTTCTTGGCAAACGCGCTCGGTCTCAGGCAGGCTGCCTGGCCCGTTGCCGAAACGCTTGTACGGCTCATGGAAGTGCAGAGGCACTGGATAGTAGATCATCGAGTCCACGCCCTTCTCTTTGAGATGCGCCTGCAGCGCATCGCGCCGCTTCGACTTCACCGAGAACTGGTGCCAAGTATTGTTGTTGCCGGGCGACGTGACCGGCAGCTCGATGTCGGAGTCTCGCAATGAGTCGAGATAAATAGCGGCGAGCTCGTGGCGACGCTTGTTCCAGGTCGCGAGGCTGCGCAGCTTGATTCGCAGCACGGCGGCCTGGATCTCATCCAAACGGCTGGTATAGCCGAGGTAATCGTAGTAGTAGCGCTCGCGACCCATGCCGTGAACGCGGATGGACTTGCACTTCTCGGCGACCTCGTCATCGTTCGTGAGAATCATGCCGCCGTCACCGGCAGCGCCGAGATTCTTCGTCACGTAGAAACTAAGCGCCGCGGCAAGGCCGAAGTTGCCCGCCGGCTTGCCCTTATATTCGCTTCCAACGGCCTGCGCCGCATCTTCCAACACGATCAGGTTGTGCTTCTCGGCAATGCGGTTGATGCGCTCCACGTCCGAGAGCTGCCCGAACAGGTGGATCGGCATGATCGCCTTCGTGCGGGGCGTGATCGCCGCTTCTATGAGATCGGGATCGATGTTGAAGGTGATCGGATCGACGTCCACGAACACCGGCCGGGCGCCGGTCTGAACGATCGTCTCGGTGCTCGCCACGAAGGTAAACGTAGTTGTGATGACCTCGTCGCCCGCGCCGATCCCGGCGGCGTCCATCATGATTCTCAGCGCGTCCGTTCCTGAGTTCACAGCGATGGCGTGCTTGACCTGGTGGTAAGCGGCCATCTCCTCTTCAAAAGCCTTGTGGTTCGGGCCCATCACGTAGCCGCCGCCGGATAAAACTGCATGAACGGCGGGGTCGAGCTCGTGAGCGAGCTCCTGGTATTGGGCCTTGATGTCGTAGAACGGGACTCGCATAGTAAAAGGACGCGCGGAGAGCCGCGCGTCCTTCATTTTGACTCATTTTGAAGCTGCAGGCGGGGGCGTGTAGTCCACTAGCTTAGCCACAGACCCAGACTGCGTGTCCATCAACCACAGACCTTGTCGGCCTTGCTGGAGCTCTAGTCCCAGCGCAACGTAGGCTCCATCCGGGGACCATGTGGCCTCGGCGTTTGGCCCGAGTCCGGGCGGAGCTAACTCAACGGCGATATCCCTGGATCGGCCCGTGGACCTCTCCACAAGCTCATATCCATGGCGGTATTTGCCCTTCTCGCTCAACATCGCGAATTGCGAATAGCGGCGCTCGTATTCCGCGCTCAGCTTCGGCGTTGCTTGAAGGACGAGGTCTGCTTGGAGCATCGGCAGCTTCGAAACATCTTCCCTGCGCTCGACGATCAGCCACTTGCCATCCGGGCTCGCCGCGCAAATCGCCCGCACCTTTTTTCCGGCGAGCTTGCTGTAGGCCAACCCGTTGGGCAGCTCCAGATCCTGCCTTTGGCCGCCGGTCGTGTAGAAGAACACAGCGTTCTTTATCCCTTTTCCGTCGGCTTCCGACTTGACGAGCAGTAGCTTCCCTTCTGGAGCCGTTGCAAAGCCGGTCGGATTGATCTTGGCAAGCCCTTTGAATTCCGTAATCCCGGTCTCGTCAAGCTGGTAGATGTCCTTTTTGTCCGCCACAAGCATGACGTTGCTCTGAGGGAAGACAGCTAGAGGCAGATAGGTGCCGACCATGCCCTCGGTTTCCTTGTCCGACACCAGATCCAAGGTGACCTCTTTCATCGCGAAGTCGCTCTCCCTACCCGTCTCGTTTATGGCGACAAATCCTGTCACGCTACCGCTGTCTTTGCTCCACCTGAACGGACCTAAGAGGCTTGCCGGCAGGGTCCTTGCCTCGCCGGTGAAGAAGCTAAGAAGTCTCGTCTTTACAGGCTTCTCGGCCTGGACCGCGCCCATCGTAGGAGCATCCGTCCAGACGAGGTACTTGGCATCTGGCGACCAGCTAAGTTGATACGCGGACGGTTCCTTGTAAACCTTCTTGTTGCCCAGGCCTGCTGTATCGCGGACCACGATGCCGGCATCCGGCGATACATAGGCGATCTGCTTGCCGTCCGCCGAGAACGCCACGCTCGGGGTCTGCGAGCAACCGCTCGCGGCAAAGATCGTCAGGGCTAGACAGAGCCCTTGCCATCCTTTCATGCGCACCTCCCAGTGCTCTTCGGTCGCCGTTGACCTACTACCCTGATTGTAAACCCTTTTGGTATCTTGTGCGGAATGCGGCTTCCCTGCCCTGTAGTGCTGGCGAGTGCTTCGCCTAGGAGGCAAGAGCTGTTAAGGCGGCTCGTTCCCGAGTTCGAGGTCGATAGCGCGGACATCGACGAGACGCCGCTAGTGGGCGAGCGTCCGTGGGCCACGGCTGAGCGCCTTGCGCTCGAAAAGGGCAGAGTAGTGTTTGCGAGGCACCCGGATTCGCTGGTAATCGCGGGTGACACTATCGTGGCTATCGGCGACTTGCAATTGGGAAAGCCCGCGGACGCGGAAGATGCCGCAAACATGCTGGAACGGCTTTCCGCGCGAGAGCATTTGGTGATCACAGGCGTGGCGCTTATTAGAGCGGGACGAGAGGAAGTATTCTCGGTGACCACGAAGGTTACGTTCCGTGCTCTTTCTCGCGAGGAGATCGTCTCGTACGTGGAAACCGGCGAGCCCATGGACAAGGCCGGCGCCTACGCGATCCAAGGCGGCGCGGCGGGGTTCGTCGAGCGCTACGAGGGGTCGATTACGAACGTGATCGGCTTCCCTGTAGAAGAGATCGGGAGGCGACTGGAAGCCCTACGGTTGACCTCACTCTGATCCGAAGCGAGCTCAGGACCATTCAAAAGTGTGTCTTGATCTTGGAGAAGAGGTCCCTTTCGGCGGGAGGCAATCGCTCCGCCTCAAACGCGTCCAAGATCTTCTGCCACGGCCCCTCGACGGACGGATCCACCGGATGAAGCTGCCGCCTGATGTATGTGACGAGGTCCGGCCGATCCGCCTCCTGGACGAAACCGGTTCTGTCCCACTGTGCTTGGATCAGCACGCCTCCCTTCAACAGCGCGGTTAGTGCTTCGCTTGAGGGCATGCGTGCGAGGCACCAAAGTAACACGTGCTCCGTGGATTCGACGTTTGATGCGTGCGCGCAAAAGGTCCGGATCCTGATTGCCTCAGCAATGGCGGGTATGGAAGAGAGGTCAGCAATCGTAATCAACGCGCTCAGGCACCCCGTCATGATATGAGCTGGTGAAGGCTGCGGGATGGGCCGCAGCAAGACATATTCCCAGACCAACAGGAACTCCCTTTGTACGTGTTCTTCACGGGGAGGTGCCACCGTATGGATGATGGAACGAGGACGCCACACTGTCTCAACGTACCGGTGTAGAAACGACCGATAGACTTCCTTTCTTTCCCGTCTATCAAGCGCGATCTCGATCAGCCTCTTGTTCAACCCGGCGGACGCACCAGTGCCTGGTTGCAACGCGAGTGCGTCCAGCGCAGAATCGAAGGCTGCGGCAGCAGCCGAGCTATGCGCGGACTCTTTGAGAAAAGAGTTCGCGATGATGCTCTTGGCGCGCTCAAGAGGAGTTTCTTGAGCGTTGGCGAGTCCGCCCGTGGCGAGAAGAACCAAGCCAAAAAATCCGACTCTCACAATACGCATCTGCCTTATGCGTACTCAGACGGCCACCCCTCGAGTCCGTTACAGCCGAGTAGTGGAGCCCGCCGTCTGGCGAGCATGATTGAGCGCATCTTGCGCCAGATCTGGCCTTCCCGCCGATCCGTAAAGCAAAGCGGCCTGCGCCCACGCGCGCTCGATGTGGTGAGGACGCGCGAGAAGGAAGTTCCGTCCGGCGTCGGTGTTCGGATCGATAAGCACGCTTTCGTGCTGAGCCACTGATTCCTTCAGCAGATCCGCCAACTCCAGGTCATGCCCCTTGCCCTGCCCCGCAGGAACGATCTCGTACAGCACGGCAGGCAGGATCGGCGCCTTCGCCTTTGCAGGATGCACGAAGGTCGTCCGCACAATTCGAATGGCATCTTGGACTTTGCCCAACTCTGCCTTGACCCTCGCGAGCCGAAGCGTATCGGTGATATACCAGCCGAGAGTGATATAGTCTTCGCTGGCCGGCACCTTCTCTGCCTGGACCGCGGTCTCTAGGGCGGGCTCCGCGTGCTCCCAATCTCGCGCGGAAACGTACACGTCGCCCCAGAGGGACGCGTTCTCCTTCGTAATCGTCTGATCCTTCGCCTGTGCAATGTAGTCCCGCGCGATCTTGGCCATGAGCGCCGCGTATCGACGATTGCCGAGTTCTCCCTTTGCTTTCCGATCGT
Organism: Fimbriimonadaceae bacterium; assembly: GCA_034667265.1. GTDB lineage: Bacteria > Armatimonadota > Fimbriimonadia > Fimbriimonadales > Fimbriimonadaceae > JANYLD01. The sequence goes on along the minus strand of JAXDKF010000056.1, from coordinate 1,663 downwards.
TAAGCTGATCGGCCGCGGACCGAAGCTGGTTTTGGATCACGACCGGCGTCTTCGGGCCTGCTTCGGCGACGTCGTTGGGATCGGGGTAGACGCCACCCGAGCATCCGGCTAACAGAAACACAGCCGCAAGGACGCCATGCGAAACGCTTAACGTTCTGCACCTAGCCCAGGATCCGATAGCGCTCCTCAGGAAAGAAAGCATCGCGGTAAATCTCATTGCCCGAAAATGTGAGCATGGTTTTGCCCTTGAACTTACATGAATGATACGGCGTGTTCTTGCTCTTGCTGAAGGTCCGGTTGCGATCGAAGGTCCAGTCGCACTCCGGATCGATGACCGTCACCTGGGCGACTGGGGTCTCGCCCGGCTTGAGCGTGCCTGCCTCGAGTCTTAGGATCTGAGCAGGCTTCGTGCTCAGCTTGCGAATCGTCTCGAGCGGCGTGAGCACCCCTTTGTGGGTCAAGTAAGTCAGCGTCACGCCCACAGTGGTCTCCAGGCCAACTGCTCCAAAAGGAGCATCCTCGAAGGGTGCCTCGACCTCATGGGATGCGTACGGCGAGTGGTCGCTCGAAATGCAGTCGATCGTGCCGTCGGAGAGGCTCTGGAGCATGATGTCCAGGTCGACCTGCGTGCGCAGGGGCGGCAGCGTCTTGAAGGTCGTGTCGAACTCGCCCACCATCTCGTCCGTGAACGTGAAGTGGAGGGGGCTGATCTCGCAGGTCACGGGCGCACCCAGATATTTGGCCTGGCGCACCATCTCCACCGCGCCCCACGTGCTCACCCGCATGATGTGGATCTGGCAACCCGTTGCAAGCGAGAGAAGGCAGTTGCGAGCCACCATGATGTCCTCGGCTGTGCGAGGGATCCCCCGCAAGCCAAGCATCGCGCTCACCGTGCCTTCGTTCATGGAGCCGGATCCGGACAGATTCGTGTCTTCGCAGTGGGCCATGATCGGCAGGTCGAGCTGCACACACATTTCCATGGCCCGAGTCATGACGAGCGAGTTCTGTACGGGATAACCCTCATCGCTCACGGCAACGATCCCGGCCCTTTTAAGCGAGGCAAAGTCGCTAAGCTCGCTGCCCTGCATGTTCCTGGTCAACGCGCCCACAGGGGCCACAAAGACTCCGCCGGCCTCGGGAGAAGCAGCGCGGTCCAATATGAAATCGATGAGCGATGGGGTGTCTAGCGGTGGGTTCGTGTTCGGCATGCAGCAGATGGTCGTGTAACCTCCCGCCGCCGCGGCCTGAGTGCCCGTGATGATCGTTTCTCGATGCTCTTGCCCTGGTTCTCGCAAGTGGACGTGGGGATCCACGAGCCCCGGCGCGATCCACATGCCCGTGCAGTCGTAAACCTCGTCGACGCCATTGGAGCTCAAGTTCTCGCCGATCTCGACGACCTGGTCCAGCTCCATCATCACGCTGCCGATGATGTCGATCTCTTGCGACGGATCGAGCACCCTTCCATTCTTGAGGAGGGTCCTCACTTGACTTTCATCCCTTTCTTGCTCTTGACCGCCTTGCCATCAGGTCCGGGGCCCAGGTCATCCGCGCTGAACACCCAGCTCAGTGCGGCCATGCGGACGAAGATCCCGTTCTCGATTTGTGCGGTGATCGCGGAGCGCTCGCTATCGGCGGCCGCGTCGTCCAGCTCCACGCCGCGATT
>JAXDKF010000055.1:0-4204 GCA_034667265.1 Fimbriimonadaceae bacterium | reverse complement strand
CTCCTTAGGACGGAGGCGCTCTATCCTCTGAGCTACGAGGCCGTGTCAAGAGTCTACTACGCGCTATCTCGCAGCGAAGTGCGACCAGCGACGAGCGATGAGTGAGTAGAACCGAAGCGGGATTGATGCCTAGCCGGTCGCCCCTGGCTAGGAAGTGCTGCGCGATCTAGGTCTGCGCCTCTTGAATGGGGCCACCCCGATCTCGTGCTCCCGTCCCAACCTCGCGGCGGATGCGAGCGCTGTGCCAGTCCAGCCGGTGATAAGATAATTTGGTGAAGCCGCCGAGATACGCAAACTTCGACTATCTGCGGCTCTACCTGGCTTCCGCAATTGTATGGCTCCATGGCTGGCATTCGACCGGCATGCCTTACTACGACTACCCCTTCATGGTCCCCGCTTTTCTGGGGATCTCGGGTTTCGTGATTCCGCCCAGCCTCGAGTCGTCCAAAGGGATGGCGCACTTCTTCTGGAAGCGGTTTCTAAGGATTGCTCCAGCGTTTATCGCATCGCTTGCCCTGGTCGCCCTTATTTTCGGCTTTAGCTTTGTTGGGCCAACGCTGAGAAGTTGGTACACGTTCGGGCTGGTGAACACCTACAGCAAGAACCTGCCACTTTGGTCGCTGGCCTGCGAGGAGGTCGTCTACCTCTGCGTTGCGGCCATGTATCTCCTCGGCGCTTACAAGCGGCCCGCAGTGGTGTGGACTTTGTGGGCCGTCGCGACCGCCCTCCAGGCATGGACCATGCCGGCGTCCAACAACGACGTTACGAACATTGCGATGCTGCCGTCCGCCTTCCTCATCGGCAACCTGCTCTATATCTATCGTGAAAGGCTCAAGGTCAATCCTTGGATCCCCGTGGTTTGCTTTGCCGCGATGCTCGCTTCCCGTCCCTTCCTGCCCAACTCCTTTACACTCCAATATTTCCACCAGAGCTTGCTCATCGCCGCTCTCGTCTGGACGGGTTTTGCCGGTCCGCAAATCAAGTGGCGGCTACCGCTCGATATCTCGTATGGGCTCTACGTTTATCACTATATGATCGTCCTCGTGGTGGCGGCGACCGGCATGGTGGACCTCTATAAGATCATCGGGACGTCGTTCCTCTACGCGATCCCCATTGCGATCCTCAGCGCTCTGTTAATCGAGCGGCCGGCTCTTCGGCTGAAGAATTGGATTTGGTGGAAGCGACAAGCGCCGCCTACACCGACGCTTGAAGCCGAACCTGCCGCATAGCGATGCGGCCGGAAGGCATGGCTACGAAGTGCTGCGCGATCCACGTCTCCGCCTCTTGCAAGGTGTCGACGTCGATCTCGTTCCATCGCTCGCGGCCGGAGCGCGATACCGAAATCAGCCCGGCGCTTTCCAGTACATCCAGGTGCTTCATCACCGCCACGCGGGAGATCCACGGGAATGCCTCTACCAGCGTTCCCGTAGTGCACTTGCCGCAGGAGAGCATCTCCAAAATCCCGCGTCTCGTCGAATCAGACAAGGCATGAAACACCCGATCAAGCATGATAGACATGTCACTGAATAGTGACATAAATGGGCCTAACCGGAGTGACACTAGCCAAGCAATTGCTTGAATCGTTAAATGTTTGTAACTCTCGTTACTGTTAGTAAACAAAGTGTGATGTGCGGGCGTTTAGACTCTGAAGCATGCTCGCAGTTCTCTCGGCCGTAATGCTCTCGCAGACGCCGGACTCTCTTCCGATCGCTTCAAACCCAGGCGAGAAGCACCTCGCCAACATCCGCCAGCTAACGTTCGGGGGCCAAAACGCGGAGGCCTATTGGAACGCCGAGGGAACGAAGCTCACCTACCAAACCCGCCAGCCTCAATTCCCCGACGAGCAGATCTTCGAGATGAACGCGGATGGGTCCAACAAACGCCTGGTCAGCACCGGCCTCGGACGCACGACCTGCAGCTACTACACGCCGGATGGCAAGTGGATTTACTTCAGCTCCACTCACGCGATCAATCCCGGCCCGCAAAAGCCGCTCGACTTCAGCAAAGGCTACGTTTGGATGGTGAATCCGGAGTTCTCGCTCTACAGGATCAAGACTGAGTCCCTTCCGATCGAGCCCGCGGGCATGAGCGGGACGGCCGCCGAGCTCAGGCCGGCGCCTAAGTTCGAGCGAGTGATCAATAAGAAGTCCTACGTGGCGGAGACCACCATCGCTCCGAACGGCAAGTTCATGGTCTGGACCAGCGACTATCAAGGCGACCTCGATATCTATCGCTCAGACCTGAAGGGCCGCCACACGAAGCGCCTCACGCACTTGGTGGGCTACGATGGCGGACCGTTCGTCAGTTGGGACTCCAGCAAGGTCGTCTATCGCAGAGACACCCTGCAGACCGATGCTGAGGTGAAGGACTACCAGGACCTTCTGAAGGAGCACTTGATCCGGCCCAATAAGCTTGAAATTTGGATCATGGACGCGGACGGGCGCAACATGCAGCAGGTGACCAATCTCCGCTGCGCGTCTTTCGCGCCATTCCTCTCTCCGGACAATCAGCACGTCATCTTCAGCTCCAACAATGGCGACCCCAAGGGACGCGAGTTCGACATCTACATGATCAACGTGGATGGCAGCGGCCTGGAGAAGATCACCGACACTCCCGAGTTCGACGGCTTCCCCATGTTTTCGCGCGATGGAAAGAAGCTCGTCTTCTGCTCGAATCGCAACGGAAAGGTCCCGCACGAGACCAATGTGTTTGTGGCTGATTGGATTCCTTGAGGGGCGGTAAATGGTAAATGGTAAATGGTAAATGGCTCCGGAGCCAGGCCACTAAGCCTGCGACTTGTGCGAGGACTTACTGCGTTCCGACCATTTACCATTTACCACTCACCATTTACCTCCCCAAGTACACTCCCGCTTCATGCCCGAGCTCCTCTTAGAAGTCGGCTGCGAAGAGCTGCCTGCGTCCTTCGTGCGGAAGGCGTACGAAGACCTCCGCGCGAACCTCACAACCCTACTCCAAGAGGCTGGCGTGCTCCAGGGAGAGGCTATCGCGATGGGCACGCCGAGGCGCTTGATTGTAAGTTTCCCAAGCCTGCTCCCGCGCCAGGAAGACAAGACCGTCGAGCAGCGCGGCCCAGCAATCCAAGCCGCCTACGATAAGGAGGGCAACCCCACGCCCGCCCTGCTCGGGTTCTGCAAGGGCCAGGGAGTCGATCCCGGCGAACTGAGAAAGGATGACAAGTACGTCTGGGCAACGAAAGCGGTCAAGGGAAAGGACACGGGCGAGCTCCTGCAAGAGCTGATCCCCCAGGCGATCCGCGGCGTAACGTTCGAGAAATCTATGCGGTGGGGCACCTCGAGGATGCGCTTCGCGAGACCGATCCGATGGATCCTCGCCGCGTTCGATGGCGCGCCTGTTCCATTCGATATCGAAGGAGTGCAAGCCGGAGCGCAAAGTCGCGGCCACAGATTCTACAAGCCCGCGTCCTTCCAAGCGACCAGCCTGGATCAGCTCAAGAAAGGACTGCAGGATCACTTCGTGGAGCCGGAGGCCGACCGGCGAAAAGCCACCATTCAACAGGGAGCCCAAAAGGTGGCTACCGGCGCCCCGGAGATCACCGACGCCCTGCTCGACGAGAACGTCTTTCTCACGGAATGGCCAAGCGCGTTGGAAGGGCAGTTCAAGCAGGAATTCATGGACTTGCCTGAGCCAGTGCTGATCACTGCGATGGCCAAGCACGAGAAGTTCTTTCCGGTGCGAGATAAGGAAGGGAACCTCACCAACCGGTTCGTCTCCATCCGCAATGCAGGAGAGGACGAGACGGTCCGGCGAGGCAACGAGTGGGTCCTGAACGCCCGATTCAACGACGCCAAATTCTTCTTCGACGAAGACCGCAAGCACACGCTGGCCGAGTTCCTCGAGAAGACGCAAGGCATCCTGTTTCAAGACCGCCTCGGCACGGTGCGGCAGAGAGCCGATCGACTGGCAACGCTTGCCGCCGAATTGGCCAAGCAGAGCGATGGAGACCCAGAGGAGATCGACCTCGCGCGGCAGGCTGGACTGTATGCCAAGGCCGACCTCAGCAGCGGCCTCGTGAGCGAGCTCACCTCATTGCAGGGCATTATCGGCGGCGAATACGCGAAGAGGGAAGGCTTCCCGGAGCCCGTCTGCTGGGCGCTCGCTACGCACTACGATGCGAGCCGAAATCTTGATCCCGAGACTCCCGCCGCACGAACCGCCATTCGGG
>JAXDKF010000054.1:0-2931 GCA_034667265.1 Fimbriimonadaceae bacterium | reverse complement strand
GGGGTATTCGCTTAGGCAGCGACGATGACGCTCCCGACGCTGTGCCTCGGCTCGGGAACATTCTCGCCCCGCGCTTTGAGTTCTTCGATGTACAGCTCGATGGCTTCCTTCACATTCGCCTTGACTTCATCGAGCGTGTTGCCGATGCTGACGCATCCCGGGAGGTCGGGCACGATGGCGCCCCAGTTCGTGTCCCCTTCCTCGTAGATGACCGCGTATTCTTTCATTTCGTATCCAAGCCAGCCTGCTTGAGGATGGCCGCCAGCGTTCCTTTCGGAACGTCATCGCCAGGTTTGCCTGGTACGACGACAATGCCCGGTTTGCGCGCGTGCGCCATGATCCTGTGACTTCCTCGGATTCGCACGACAGACCAGCCGTCAGCGTCTAATCGTGCCAGCACGTCGCGTACCTTCATTCTACGACGCTTAACCTAGTCCCCGGTCGTGTGCGGCGTGCCCTGCACGCCACCCCCCGTCACCGGCTTCTGCCAACTCTTCCAGTACTCCTTGTCCTCGATCTCTACCGCGTCGCGCGTGAGCCGTAACGGATGGAAGGTGTCGACCATGACCGCAAGCTCGTCCGTCTTCGTCGCTCCGATCGACGCCTCCACAGCGCCAGGCTGCGGCCCATGAGGAATCCCTAGCGGGTGCAGAGTGATCGAGCCCTCCTCGATGCCTCGGCGTGAGCCGAACTTATCGTTGCAGTAGTACAGCACCTCGTCCGAGTCCACATTCGAGTGGTTGTACGGGATCGGGACGGCCTCGGGATGCCAGTCCAGCATGCGCGGGCAGAACGAGCACACCACAAAGCCCTGGCCCTGGAAGGTCTGGTGGATGGGCGGCGGCATGTGCAGCTTGCCCGTGATCGGCTGGAAGTCGTTGATGTTGAAGGCGTACGGGAAAACGTAGCCATCCCAGCCCACCACGTCCAGCGGGTTAAAGGGATACGTGTACATCGTGAGGTGATGCCGAGCCCGGATCAGCACTTGGGTCTCCGTGCGCTCGGTGTGCGTGATGAGCTGCGTGGGTGGGCGGAAGTCGCGCTCTTTGTACGGCGCGTGCTCCAGCATCTGGCCGTACTCGTTGCGGTATCGCTTGGGGATCTCGATGGGCCCGTGGCTGATGATCGCAAGCATCCGCACGGGCAGCTTCTTGAAGTTCAGCTTGTAGATCGTGCCCCGCGGGATGACCAAGTAATCGCCCGGCCGGAACTCGACGGTGCCGAACAACGACTCCATCTCGCCCTCGCCGTCGTGCACGAACAGGACCTCATCGCCTTCTGCGTTCTTATAGTAGTAGTCCATCTGGTCGGCCACGTAGACCTGGTTCCACTCCACATCCTGGTTGCCCATGAGGGGGATTCGGCCGGAGATGGCATCGCCGCACGGCTTCAGGGCTCGAGTCCGAAGGTGCCGATGCCGCAGCGGCTCGTGGTCGATGAAGTCCATGCGGAGCGCGCCCTTGTCCTCCCAGCTCTGGACTTCGGTGGGCAGGTAGTGGTGGTACAGCGTGGACATAGGGCCGCTGAAGCCGCGCGTGCTGAACAGCTCTTCCGCGTAGAGGCCGCCGTCCGGCTTTCTAAACTGAATGTGGTGCTTGCGCGGCAGCTCTCCGAGTCGTACGTACCTGGGCATCTATAACTCCTCTTTCTAGCCTGCATTTTACGCCGGGGAGAGCTTGACGAATATAATTGCCTCCTCCATGACAGCTCCGGCCGGCCCGACAGCGAATCTGCACCTCGTGGCGGCAATCACCGAAGGCATCGAAAAGTTCGCCGGTCTCCCGACTTTGCAGCACGAGTACGACGTGATCGAGTCCAGGGGCAATCAGACCTACATCTACGGCTGGGCGATCGATCCGGACCGACAGTGGACCCGAGCGGACCTCTACCTGAACGGAGAGCTCGTGGCAAGCTGCGAGCCGCACGAACGAGAGGACGTCACCTCGGCTCTTCCGCAATTCAAGTTCGGCCGAATGTCGGGCTTTAACTTCGGAAGTGAAGATGCGGATGTCGGCAACGGACACACGGATCGAGCGGACCTGGTGTTCTATGACGGAGACCAGCCCATCGCAACCGTATTCACACCGGTCCGCACCGATCTGGAAACGTTCGTTCCTTTGCCGCCGGAGCATTTAATGAAGCGCGTCATCGGCTCGGGCGATCCCACCCAATTCAAGCGGTTCGCTCTGTATTGTTTTGGCCAGTACTTGGCGGCGGCGAATCGCCACCGCGAATTCTCCGGGATTAAGAAGATGCTGGACTGGGGCTGCGGGTGCGGCCGAGTGACCGCGCATTATCTTCGGATCGGCAATGGCCCAGAAGTTTATGGTTGCGATATCGACGGCGAGGACATCGCCTGGTGCAAGGCCAACCTCGCGGACGGGGTTTTTGAGACCACCTCGCCTTTCGTGCCGCTGCCATACGAGGCGGGCTCCTTCGATCTGGTTGTCAGCCTCTCGGTGCTCACCCACCTTAGCAAGGATCAGCAAGCAGACTGGCTCAGGGAAATAGACCGGGTTTTAGCGCACGGCGGACTGTTTATCGGCTCGGTTCACGGGTATTCAGCCGCGCTCAGGGGCGGTGAGTATCTCTCGGAGCGCCTCAAGCGAGAGCCGTTCTTCGACGATCTATCGGACGAGATCCTGGACGGTATCGCTCCCAAGGGCTATTACCGGGCAACATTTCAGACCCCGGATTACACCCGCAAGGCTTTTGGCAAGGTTTTTGACATCCTCGAGTACATCGATCGAGGGGTCGGCATCCAGGACCTGGTGGTCGCTCGGAAGAAAGATGCCCGCGCGGGCGGGGTGCTTGGCTGGATGCGCGGGCGATAAGATTTTTGGCCCTTCGCAGGTGCTTAGGGCCGCTTGAGGACTCGCTTGGCAGGTTCAATCAGCAGGTTTTGTGCCGTTGCCGAAGGAATTTTCAGAA
>JAXDKF010000053.1:0-3588 GCA_034667265.1 Fimbriimonadaceae bacterium | reverse complement strand
TTGTGCCCCATGCCCAGCAGCGCACCTCCAACATAGGCTCCGGCCGTCAGGCTATAGGCGTACGCGAGCTCGCCCATGGTGTCCAGCACGTGCACGTCCGCGGGCGGGTCCATGTTGCTGCGGAAGCTGACTTTGAGACCCCTGCTTTCGATCTCGTCTTTGAGCGCCGACGGCCGGTCTAGGTTTCGGGGAGCGAGCAGTAGGCGGCAGTCCCTCTCGCGTCGCACTTTCACGAATGCGTCGAGCACAAACTGGTCCTCCTGCAGCTCGTCTGTGCTGCCCGCCGCGAGGATTGCAGAAACGTCGGGCGCTAGCCACTGGCGCACCCTTTCGGCGCGATCTGTAGCGATGTCGGACGCGACCAAGTCCATCTTCATGTTGCCGGTTTGGAGGACAGGAACATTGGCTCGGACGACCGTTCTGGCCTTCTGCGCGTCGTCGTCGCTCTGAAACATCAACAGGTCGTAGCAGCCGAACACCCATTTATAGAAGGAGCGGACGAGCCCGCCGACCTTCTGATAGGCGCCCTTGGCACGGCCATTCACAAGCACCACCTTGCAGCCCCAGATCTTGGATGCGGCGACCAGGTTAGGGAAGTTGTAGCGCTCCATCAGGACAACCACATCCGGATCGACCACGTTTAGCCACTTCGCGACTGGATAGAAGGAGTCGTACGGTTGGATGGCGAGGCTCTGGTCCGGCTGCTTTGCCTTGATCTCGTTCAGGTTGAGGGGGTCGCGGATGGCCCAAGTGATGCGCGCATTCGGCCGCTGCTGACGCAAGGCTTGGCTGAGCCTGGTGACGAGGAGAACCTCGCCGTAGCTTGCGGCCACAAACACGACGTGTGGCCGAGCCTCACCTTTGAGTCGCGTATCCACCCGCCATCTCGCCATGCTGAATTCTTGGGGCGGGTGCTTCTTACCATAGCGCCGCACTTTCATGAACAGCAAGATGGGGCTGAACAGCAGTAACGCGATGTTCCATAGCGCGAGCCGCGGGTCGAACAGGACGGCGAGGGTGCGGGGCAGCTTGGAGGGCTTCACCGCGCCGGCCGGTGTTGCGGCGGTCTGCTGGCTGGAAGCCTCGTCGCGGATCATTTGGCTTTGGGCCTGTAAAGAGTATATCGGGGTGCGGGCGCGGACGAATGCCTAGTTGCAAGTTCCGAGTCCGACTTTGAACCCCCATCCCCAGCCCCTTGTCCCCTCTTCCGCACGACCATCCGAACAAGGGGAAGGAGTTCCAAAAAGAAAAAGCCCCCGCTGGAGCGGGGACTTGCGGGCAGACGACGGCCGTCGTCTACGAATACAGCGGGACGGTTACATCCCGGCTCAACGCCACGCCGAGGGCCGCTCCGGGCTTGAGGCTGACGTCGTGAGATTCCTTCGCCTTGACCTGGTCGTACAGGTACCCGAGCGCGCCACCGATGATGGCCGTAGTGAGGATGTTGCCTTTCGTCGCGATCGCGATGATCGCGCCGGCGCCAGCGCCAATGCCGACATACTTCGTGTCTTTCTTGGCAGACTGCTTGGCGACTAGGCGGCCGTTTCGATTCTCGACGCTCTTCGAATCGAGCCCGATCAGCGCACCGTCAATTGGCACCATGCGTCCGTTTGGCATACGCAGACGATCGAACGTCAGGCCGAGCACGCCGGGGGCGTCGCTGGACTTGGCTCGAACTGTCTCGACGTGACCTTCGACAACCGTTCCCGCAGGGAGGCCCATGTATTCGGTGCCTTCTTGGGGATCGAGAGTTGCGGTGAATTGCTCACCAACGGTAGCGTCGTTCGAGCTCAACGAAGTGTTCAGCCGGAAGGGGATAACCGTGTTAGTGCGAAGGACGACCGTCGAAAGGGGCTGTGTCCTCATCCCGGTTGTTGTCGTGGTAGTCGTGGTCGAGACGCCGCTCCTCGCGAGGACGCCAGTGTTGATGGCGACTGTGCGGTAATTAGGATCCCAATTGACTTGGGCGCCCATCGATTCGCTGATGAATCGCAGCGGAACCATTGTGCGGCCGTGATACATTCGAGCGGGCACGTCCAGGTCGACTGTGCGACCGTCCACTTGGGCGACTCGCTTGCCCACGTAAAGGATGACCTCTTTGCCATTCCCGTTGGCGTACACCTGTTTGGTGGCCGGATTCCAGTCAACGTTGACGCCCATCTGTTCGAAGACGCCGCGGACGGGGACCAGGACCCTGCCGTTTACGCTCATCGGCTGGACGTCGCTGAAATGCACAGCTTCGCCGTTCACCATCGTTTTGATCTGTTGACCCATCGCAAGGGAGGCCACCAGAAGCGGCAGTACTGCCGCGGCGGTTTTTCTCATGTTCATGTGTTTAGCTCCTACAGGTTCGAAGCTTCAGGAGTAGGTGAAGTTCTGGGCTCGGAGCGGCTGGTCGAGGTTGGTCTGTCGGCTGTTTGGGGATACCGACGACCGAAGGCAGCGTTCAGGCTGGAAGCGACGACAAGGCGCCGCAAGCAAACCGCTGTTACTATGAGTTATGCGCAGAGTTATTGCGTTCTTGCTGCTGGTTGCTTCGGTGCTCTCGTCGGGCTGTTCGCCCAAGGACGCGGTCGACGCGACCGTCGCTACGCCGGCGGCGCCGCGCCAAAGGGGCAAGCCGGTCGATCGCACGGGTGGGCGCGCTCCGAGCTATCGACGGCAGAGCACCGAATAGCCCAGTCGTTGGTCCGCCTATGGTCTGTGGTCGACTTCGGTGAGGTAGATAGGCCCGAGCCGACAACGTCCTCCGCTGGTACAATCGACGCCGCACGGCGCCGTACCCAAGTGGCTAAGGGGAGGGTCTGCAAAACCCTTATCCAGCAGTTCGAATCTGCTCGGCGCCTCCGACCGTCCCCACTAACATGGCCGCTCGACGTGAGACTGAGGACACCGGCCTAACAATCGTTGCGGGTCTCGGCCTCGTCGCGCCTCCACCGATCCACATCCAGGCGCCGACCTTTGAAGGATCGCTCGCCACCCTTCTTCGATGTGTGCGAGACCACAAGGTCCAGCTGCTCGACGTGCCGCTCCTGCCCGTCTGCGAGGCGTACTTCGAATACCTCGTGGCGAGCAATCTGGCAGACCTGGATGAGGCCGCGGCAGCTCTTTTGGCGCTTGCTTATTTGCTCGAGCGAAAAGCGTGGGCGCTGTTGCCGTCTGACGAGCCCGAACCGGAACCCGAAGAACCGCTGGAACTTCCGGAGCCGACGGTGCATGAATACGCGCCGGCGATCGAGGCCCTGAAGACTTGGCACGAAGAACGTGCGAGACGCTTCTTCCGCTCCGCCGATGCGAGTCCTGAGCCGTACGAGCTGCCGTTCACCCTGGCGAACGTAAAGGTAGAGGACTTGGCGATGGCTTTGGAGCGCGTCCTTCGCCGCGCAGTACCCACCACGGTGGAGCAATTAGGCAAACCGCGGCGATCACTCAGTGAGCAAATGCGGCTGGTGTTGTCTGCCTTGAACAAGGAGTTCAAGCCTCTGGAAGAGGCGATCCCGTCGCCCTACACGCGGGAGGACGCGGTCTACTGGTTTCTCGCGCTGCTGGAGCTAATTAGGCTGGCGCAAGTGGCAATCCGGGTCACTG
>JAXDKF010000052.1:0-15457 GCA_034667265.1 Fimbriimonadaceae bacterium | reverse complement strand
TGCGGTCCCCCCAGCAGCTTGTCGCCGCTTGCGATTGCGATCGACGCACCACCCGCGATGCTTGCAGGCAGCATGGGCTGAGCGGGCAAACCAAAGCGCGCCAGGTCTACAAGACAACCAGAGCCTTGGTCGTCGATGAGCAAGATGTCCCGCTCGCGGCAGAGTTGAGCGAGGTCCTCGATGGATGGCTCCTCGGTGAAGCCGATGATCTTGAAGTTACTGGGGTGGCACCGGAGGATCGCGGCGGTTTCAGGCGCAAGCATCTCCTCGTAGTCGCTCAAGCGGGTCTTGTTGGTGCAGCCGACTTCGACGAGTCTGCATCCGCTCTGCTTGACGATATCGGGCAGTCGGAAAGAGCCGCCGATCTCCACCATCTGCCCGCGCGACAGAATGACTTCCTCACCCGCGCAGAGCGCCGTCAACGTAAGCAGGACGCCCGCCGCGGCGTTGTTGACCACAAGGGCATCCTCGGCTCCGGTGAGCTGCTTGAGCAAATCTCGAACATGCTCTTGGCGGTCGCCTCTACTTCCCTCCTCTAAGTCGAGCTCGACGGCTGAGTGGCAAGCCGCAACGGCCGCGACGTGCTCCGCCACGCTGGGCGCCAGGCGAGCCCTACCAAGCCCCGTGTGGAGAATGACACCCGAGAGGTTAATCGCCGGCCTGGGGGATGGCTGGGCCAGGTTCTGAGCCATTTGGGCGGCCAGCTCGGCCGGCGGTAAGGCTGTCTTCCCGTTGCCCGAACGAATCTCGTCTCGGAGGAAGTTAACTGCGGCCCGCGCGGCTTGAACGCGCAGCTTGGGGGCGTAGCCGGCAAGCTCAGGGCTGCGGGCAAGCTGATCCACGTTCGGGAGCTGACGCAAGTCTTGCATCAGCTTCATTGTATTCGGGAGCGGGGAAGGTAAATGGTAAGTGGTAAATGGTAAATGGCCGGACCGGCACTCTTGCCAGCCTTGCATCAGGGCTTTGACTAGCAGGAGAGTCGCCCGGCTATTTACTACTTACCATTTACCATTTACGCCGTCAAAGTCCCTTCGCCAATCGAGAGAACGTTTCCTTGTCCACCGCGCGCATCATGCACTCCTCGTAGGAGCTGGCGCCGTTGCGGAAGTGCTCGGCCAGGGACCGGTCCATGGTCTGCATGCCGATCTGGGTATTCGTCTCGATGATCGAGTACATCTGGTGCGTCTTGCCTTCCCGGATCAGGTTCTTGATGGCGGGAATGCCCATCATGATCTCGATGGCTGCCACACGGCCGCCGCCCAGTTTGGGCAGAAGCTGCTGGGAAACAACGCCTTCGAGCGTGTTGCCTAGAAGAACTCGGATCTGATCCTGTTGGTCGCTCGGGAACACGTCAACGATACGGTCGATGGTGGACGGAGCGTTTCGCGTGTGTAGCGTTCCAAAGACAAGGTGGCCGGTTTCGGCCAAGGTCAGCGCGGCCTCAATGGTTTCGAGGTCACGAAGCTCACCCACGAGGATGATGTCTGGGTCCTCACGGAGCACGGCGCGCAAAGCGTTGTGGAAAGAGTATGTGTCGGCGTGCAGCTCGCGCTGGTTGACCATGCACTTCTTGTGTCGGTGCAGATACTCGATCGGGTCCTCGATGGTGAGGATGTGGCCCTGCCGGGTCTCGTTGATGTCGTCGATCATAGTAGCGATGGTCGTCGACTTACCGGAGCCGGTCGGTCCCGTCACGAGAACCAGGCCGGAAGACCGCTTGGTGAGGTCTCGTATGATCGAAGGAAGTCCAAGGCTGTCGAACGAGGGGATCTTCGTCGGGATCGCGCGCATGGCTACGGCAACCGAGTTGCGCTGCATGTACACGTTGAATCGGAATCGGCCCGAGCCCTTTAGAGAGTAAGCAAAGTCAAGCTCGCGAGTTTGCTCGAACTTGGAAAGCTGATCGTCGGTCAAGACGTCGTAAACGAGCCGTCGGGTATCGATCGACTCGAGCTCCGTGTAAGGGAGCGGCTGAACTTCGCCATCGACGCGGATCATCGGAGGCAGGGCGACTGTAAGGTGGATGTCGCTGGCCTTCCTGTCGAGAGCCATACGGAGGATCTCGTCGATGTGAGCTTCGGAAGCCGGAAGGGCGTCGGTTTGAACTTCGACCTCGCGAGCCTCCATGTTGTCCTTGTAAGGATCGTCCGCGAGCTTGATATTGTGGATCGACTGTGGCTCGTATTTCTGAGACACCGACGGAGTTGTCCCACCCGGAGACGTCTCGGCAGGAGAGGCAACGTTTGTAACCTGAGGAGCGGGTGCGGCTGCACCACCCTCCTCTTCTTTGAGGACCTTGTTCCAACTAAAAGCTGACATGCGAATTCCCTTCTCTCTTCTCTGTTTGTTCCGTGTTCGCAGGTTCAAAGCCCGTTTAGGCCCGATTTCCTGTTTGAATTGTCGGCAGGTTTAGGCGTAAATCACACGCAGGACCTCGTCCACGGTGGTGATTCCCATGACGATCTTGGATACAGCGTCAACCTGGAGGGTCTTCATGCCGTTTGCCACGGCCATCTGCCTCAGGATGTGGCTGGGCGCCTTTTCCAGGATCCGGTCGCGGATATCGTCCTGCATGATCATGAGCTCGTGGACGCCGCTACGGCCCTTGTAGCCGGTTCCCCGGCACTTCTCGCAGCCTGCGCCTTTGAATAGAGTCAAGTCTCCATGGGTGTCCTGGCCCATCTCTTCCGGCACGGGGAATCCGTAACGGACGAGGCTGTCCTTAGAGGCGTGGTACGGCTCCTTACAGTTGGGGCAGATGACTCGGAGCAGCCGCTGAGCGAGAACGCAGACGATGGACGATGAAATAAGAAACGGCTCGACCTCCATGTCGATCAGTCGGTTAGGAGCGGAGGGAGCGTCGTTGGTGTGCAACGTGCTCAAGACAAGGTGGCCCGTAAGCGCGGCTTCCATCGCGATCGTCGCGGTTTCGCTATCGCGGATTTCACCGACCATGATCACGTCTGGGTCCTGTCGCAGCATCGCTCTCAGTCCCGCGGCGAAGGTCATTCCAGCACGGTTGTTGACCATGCACTGGTTAATGCCCGAGACCTCGTACTCGACGGGATCTTCGATCGTGATGATGTTGTTGAGGCCGTTGTTGATCCGGTTGAGGATCGAATAAAGCGTGGTGGACTTACCCGATCCGGTAGGACCCGTGACAAGGATGATCCCGTAGCTCTTGGTGCACATGTCCTCGACCTGTTTGAGGTTGTGCGGAAGGAACCCGAGCTTGGACAAACCCACGTTAACCGAGTTCTTGTCCAGAATACGCATAACGATCTTCTCGCCGTTGACCAGCGGAAGCGTGGAAACGCGGAAGTCGTAATCTTTGCCGTTGATCGTTGCGCTGATGCGGTTGTCTTGGGGCACGCGCTTCTCAGCGATGTCCATCTCGGACACGATCTTGATGCGGCTCGTAAGAGGCGCCATGATCTTGCGCGGCAGCTTCATGGATTCCACCATGACGCCGTCGATCCGGTAGCGGACCTTCACGCCGTCTCGCATCGGCTCGATGTGGATGTCGCTCGCGCCGTCGGAAACACCCTGGTTGATGATCAGGTTCGCCAGACGAATGACGGGCGCATCTTCGCCCATCTCTCGGAGCTCGGCCTCGCTAAGCTCCTCTTCGTCATTTGATTGGACCTCGATGTTGCCGTCGAAATCCTTCATCACGCCGGCTAGGGCATCGTTGACGTTGATCTCGACCTTGTAGTAGGTCGCCAACGCTTGCATTAAATCTTCTTCGACGGCGATCAGCGGCTCGATCTCGAGCCCGGTCGTGATACGCATCTCGTCGATGATAAAGATGTCGAGGGGATTCGCCATCGCGACGACTAGCTTGGTGCCCTGCTGCTCGATTGGGAGACATCGGAATCGCTTGGCAACCTGGGGGCTGATGAGGGCGATGGCCTCTGCGCGTGGGACACAGTCCGCCACGTCGACAAATTGAACTCCCCAGACCTTGCCTAGACACCGGACTCGATCGCGCTCCGCGATCAGGCCCATGGTGACGAGCACTCGGGCGATGGGATCGGAACCACCCAGCTCGCGGCGCTTTTCTTCAGCGAGCTTAAGCTGCTCTGAACTTATCAGTCCTTCTTGGACAAAAACGTCACCCGTAAGCATTCCAGAGGTTCCCAAGACGGCGTGACCCCACAAGATCTCAGCCGACTCTGAAAATCTTCGGTCATGGATGGTCGAGTCAGTAGGCCAGAGTCAGGCGGATTTTCCAGGTTTGCGTGTCCAGCGGCCGTTCTGGCACGCAAAGAGCGGATTTGAAGGCAAATTGCGGCCGCTTGTAGTAAAGACTTACCACGCAAAAGTATCGGCTTTGCAGCGGTGAAACAAGAGTGCCCAGGAAAGGACTCGAACCTTCACGTCCTTGCGGACACTGGCACCTGAAGCCAGCGCGTCTACCAATTTCACCACCTGGGCAGGCGGGAAGGCAGATTTTACCGTGCGGGTAGGTCTTGGGTGTCGGTGTTGGGTCTCGAGCCGTTCGTTACCTGTCGCCGGTCGCCCATAGTCCAGCAATCTAGCAATCGAGCAATCCACAATCGAGCAATGCCCCGTCCTCTTGTGTTTGGCAACGGCCGGCTGCTTGTGCAGCTGGATGACAAGGGACGCATCCGAGACTTCTTCTGGCCGCAGGTCGGTATCCGCAACCACGTTGGCGGCCATGTCCACCACCTCGGCGTTGGGGTGGACGGCCGGTTCTCTTGGACCGAGTCGAGTGACTGGATAGTTAGCCAGGAGTATCTCAAGGACTCGATGGTTGGCGTTACGCGCTTTCACTCGACAGCTTTGGGACTCGAGATCGAGGCGCGCGACGAGGTGGTGGCAGATACCTTTCATAGGGCGCTGACTATTAAGAACCTCTCGTCCGTCGAACGCCAAGTCGAGCTCTTTTTTTCACAGGACTTCCGCATTGCCGAATCAGAAATCGGCGACACCGCTCTCTATCATCCACGGCTAAATGCGATGGTTCACTTCAAGTGGAATTACTACTTCATTTGCGGCGGGCGATCGGAGCTCGGCGGCATCCACCAGAAGACGGTTGGGCTCCGGGGCATTGGAGGACTTCAAGGCACCTGGCGCGACGCGGAGGACGGGCAACTTAATGGCAAGCCGATCGAGCAGGGCGCCGTCGACTCCACCTTTTCAGTGCTCGTCAAGTGCCCGCCGACCGGAGAAGCTCGTGCGGAGTACCGCATCACCTGCACCCACGAGATGCCCTTCCTCGGGTGCCGCCTGCCTGAGCCGGGTGCCGATTCGTCCGCAAAGGCAGCGGTTCTCGACCTGAGTCCGTTGCCGCCCGATGTCCAGGCGCTGGCCAAGCGCAGCATCGACATCATCCTCACGCAAATCGATTCGGGCGGCGGGATCCTCGCCGCCAACGACAGCGATATCATGCGCTCAAACCGCGCCAACTACAGCTATGTATGGCCCCGTGACGGCGCCCTGGTTGCAGCGGTCTTGGATCGGGTCCGGCTACACGATGTCGCAAGACAATATCACGAATTCACCATTCCCCTTATCTCGGACCGACAGCCGTTCTTCCTTCAAAAGTACAACGTGGACGGCACGCTCGGCGCAACCTGGCATCCTTGGGTGTTCGATGGCCGGCCCTCCATCCCTTTCCAGCAAGACGAGACGGCTTTAACCCTTTGGAGCGTGTGGCGGCACGTGCAGGCTACGGGCGACTATGAATGGCTGAGTCGCTATTACAAGACCTTTGTCAAACCGATGACATCGTTCCTCACGATCTTCCCGACCATGAGCTATGACCTGTGGGAAGAGCGGCGCGGACTCCACACGTTCACTGTGGCGACCGTCGTAGCAGGCTTGATCGCGGCCGCTGAGATGGCCGTAAAGTGTGGCGACGAGAGTTCACAGGCTTCACTTGGAGTTGCCAGCCAAGCGAAGGCCCAGCTCCTTAACCTTCATGTCGATCCTCAGACAGGCGCCTTCCTGCGAGGAGACGAGTCCTTGCCCGGTCTCAGCACTCGCTGGGACCGAACGACCGACGCTTCCCTGCTGCTGGTCGGGCGCTTTGCAGGCTTGGCGCCTGACCATCCAGTCGTGATGGCGACCAACAAGCGGGTCGAGGAGGAGCTTTGGGTTCACTCGGCCATCGGAGGCTTGGCCCGTTATTCCGGGGACTATTACGGGCGGGTGATCGACGCCTATCCCGGCAACCCGTGGGTGATTACGACCATGTGGCTTGCCCAGGAGAAGATCCGCGCGGCGCGCTCTCTATCTGATCTGGATCGGCCGCTAGAGCTACTGCAATGGGCCGTGGAGCGCTCGGGCACGACCGGCGTTCTCGGAGAGCAGTTCCACCCGGACACGGGCGAGGTCGTGACGGTGAGCCCCTTGACGTGGTCGCACTCGGAGTTTATTGCTACGTGCCTCGACTGGGTCGAAAAACATCGAGACCTGGTGTAGCATCGCCTTCCTAGGCGATGCCTCGGCCTTTAATTCGCATCCCGTCAACCTTATGCGCGCAGAATCATCGCCTGCTCCAGGCTAGGACGCTGGAGAATCGGCAATGCGTTGACATACGAACCTCCTTTCTCGGTTTGCCTGGAGTCCGCACTAGTCAGGCGAAAGAAGCTTCGTTAGCTTTTAGAATCTCATGTCGGTGGGCACTGCCCTTACCGCGGACTGGATGCGCCCTCGCGCTGCAGCGGTTCTACCACTTGCCGAAAGAAGGCGTCAGTCAGCCACTAAGTCCCAAGACAGGGGCGTCCCTCGCTCGAGATCGCGGGCAGCGCGCTTGCCCAGAATCTCATCCATGTGCTTGGGAGGAAGACCGGCGCCCGGGCGGATGGAGCGCACGTTTTCGGCTGTGAAGGCCTCGCCTGCTTTCATGTTTTCGACCACGAAGAGCGACTTCCGGAATGCGCGGCTTGCCGCTTCCCTCTCGGTCGGTCCATAAGAAGGAGTTCCGAGCGCGCGCTCTGTGGTGCGGACGGCTTCCACCGTCGCTTGGAATTCGTGAGGCTCCAAAGAAAATTGGCTGTCCGGACCGGGCACGGAGCGTGAAGACGTGAGATGCTTCTCAAGAATACATGCGCCGAGAGCAACTGCGGCCACCGGCACCGCCATTTCCAGCGTGTGGTCGGACAGGCCAACCGGCACGTTGAACTGATGGCTTAGGTCCGGGATCGTCGTGAGGTTCATCTCTTCAGGCGGCGCAGGATAGCCGCTGTTGCACTTCAACAACGCGATCTGCTTTGCTCCGCTTTCTCGCGCGGAGCCCACCGCATCTTGGATCTCCTCAAAAGTCGCCATGCCCGTCGACATGATCATCGGCCTACCCGTCTGCGCCACTCTTCGGATGAGGGGGATGTCGATAAGCTCGAAGCTTGCGATCTTATACACAGGCGGCCCGAGCTTCTCTAGGAAATCCACGGAGGTCGGATCAAAAGGAGTCGAAAAACAGTCAAGGTCGAGACGCCGCGCGCACTCGAAAAGCTTTGGGTGCCATTCCCACGGCGTATAGGCTTCGGCGTACAAGTCGTGGAGGTTCTTGCCCTCCCAGATCGTGCCCTGCTTCACCTGGAAGTGCTCGTTGCGGCAGTCGATGGTGATCGTGTCTGGCGTGTAGGTCTGGAGCTTGATCGCGTCGGCGCCAACTTCTTTCGCCACGTGGATGAGACGCAAAGCCTCCTCGATGTCGCGGTTGTGATTAGCCGACATCTCGGCGATGATGTACGTCGGATGTCCTGTTCCGATGACGCGGCCGTTGATGGTGATGGAAGGTTTGCTCATGGAGCATCAACAGTGTGAAGCACCAAGTGCCACACCTTGCCGCCTTCGACGTCCATCTGACGTTTTCTAGTGAAGCCGCAGCCGTCGAACAACGACAGCGAACTCTCGTTTTCTGGTTTCACGTAGGCGTGGATCTCCTGCGACGGCCAGGCCCTTTGCGCTTCTTCCAGGCCCGAGCTCAAGGCCTTTTTCCCGACACCTTGCCCCCTGAAGTCCGCTGCAACGCTGATGCTGACGAGCAGGTGTCCTTTGCGCGCGTCAAAGCGGACCACTGCGGCAGGTGTTTCTTCTTGCACAGCGATGAGCAAGAGGCAGTTGGGATCTTGCAGCTTCTGCCGCAGCCATTCGACATGAGTGGTCCACTCGATGGGCGCCGTGTTGAGCGAGCTTTGGCGGCCGACGGGATCGTTGCTCCATTGCCAAAGCAACTCCGCGTCTTCAAAGGTGGCGCGGCGAAGGCCCAGCTCGTCGGTCATGGCTCCCTCAGGGCCGCCGCCACCCTGAGTGCGCCTTGGCCGTCGACCGACTCTCGGCCCCAAGCGCTCATGCGGTCGCGCTCCTGGCTGGACGAGAGCAGATCACGCAAACCCGCCCGGATCGCCTCTTCGTTGACGTCCTCGTGCCAGCCAAGCACTCGGCCGAACCCAAACTTTCGGATGGCTCGCGCCACGGGCTCCTGGTTGTCGACGAGCACCACGAACAGGCTGGGAACGCCAACGCATGCAAGCTCCAACGCCGTGTTCCCGGCCGCAGAGATCGCAATGTCGGCCCATTCGAGCTGCTCCTTCATGTCCTCGACGTTTCGGAGAAGCTCCACCGAATGGCCTGCGCGGGCTGCTTGGGCCTGGAGCGTTTCCCAATAGGGGTTGCTCGCGCCGGTGATCGCGCGAATGTGGATGTTCTCTAGAGTAGAACCTTTGACCGATCGGATGATCTTGCCGGTGACGTTGTCCGGGTCGGAACCACCCATCGTAATGAGCACATTGCGCGATCTGGGCTTGGCTGGCCTGTCCGTGCGCTCCCAGAACTCGCGGCGAAGCATCGCGTATTTGTGGCCGACGAGAAGGCGGGAAATGCTTTTCTCCTCGTACATGGCCTCCGTAGCGTAGAGGTTGGGGTTGATGAGCCCATCGGCCGAGTAGCCGTCCAGATTCGCGCCATCGTCGATGATCGCTAGCTTCTGATTCTCTTTGCGGAGCGCCTGCTGGTACGCATGATTGAAAGCGTAGCCGTCGAGCACCACCCAGTCCTTTGCCTCAGCCAAAGCCGCAGTTTCGGCCGCGTCATCAAGAGACGCTCTTGGGCCGTTTAGGCGCTTGATTTCGAAACCCTGCAGACGATCCTGCAATGCATCCGGCAGCTCAGCGGCGGCGAAGGTGACCTCATCTCCGCCGTGCTGCAGTGCCTGGGCGAGGGCGAGGCACCGCATGACATGGCCAGTGCCGATGGCGACAGAGGCATCGGCGCGGATGAGCACTCGCATGGCTAGCGCACTCGGAACAGCGGCTCGATGGGTTTGCCCACCAGAAAGGAGCGAATGTCGCCCGAGTCGATCGCTTCCCTGATGATTGCAAATGCTTCATCTTGCGCTCGCTCAAGTTGCGCAAGGTCTTCGTCCGTGTGGCTGAAGGAAGTGTTGTGCGAGCCACCCGTCAGGATGCCCCGCGCGATGACCTCCTGCAGGTAGAGCGATTTGATCTCCCACAGCGTGGCCTTGGCCGTGTCCTTGAACGACAGCAGCGTCCAACTCGGGTGTCCAGAGATGGAGACGCAGTCTTCAAGCCGATGCTTCTTCAGAAGATCATTAACGGATGCCGTTATCTGCTCACCGACTTTGTGCAAGTGCTGCAGAACCGGCTCCCGCTCCATCTTCTTGATCGTCGCGATGGTGGCGGCCAGGCTCAACGCTTCTCCTCCAAAAGTGCCCGAGAAGAAGATCTCTTCCATCTCGTCCATCACGTCCGACCGTCCGACGATCGCGCTGATCGGATAGCCGTTACCCATGCTCTTGCCGAAGGTGGCGAGATCGGGCTTCACGCCGAACATCTCCTGCGCTCCACCAAGACTGAACCGGAAACCGGTGATGATCTCATCGAACACAAGAAGCACGCCATGCTTGTGCGTCAGCTCGGCCACCCCTTGCAGGAAGCCGGGTCGCGGATACGTGACGGTCATGGGCTCCATGACCACGCAAGAAAACTCGTTGGGGTGCTCTTGCAGGATGCGCTGAAGTGAAGAGAGGTCGTTGTAGGTAAACGTGTGGGTGAGATCCCGAACCGCGTCGGGCACACCCTTAAACCGTAGAGTCGATCCGATGTACCAGTCCTGCCAGCCGTGATAGCCGCAAACAGCCACGCGGTCTTTTCCCGTGAAAGCGCGGGAAAGGCGGACGGCAGCGCTGGTGGCGTCGGTGCCGTTCTTTCCGAAGCGAACCTTCTCCGCGCACGGAATGTGCTTGACGAGGAGCTCCGCAAGCTCGATCTCCAACTCGGTAGCCAGACTGAACGAGACGCCTCTCCTGAGTTGCTTCTGAACGGCATCGTCCACGTCAGGATCGCCATAACCGAGGATGACGGGGAGCAAGCCGTTGACGAAATCGACATACTCGTTGCCATCGACGTCCCATACATGCGAGCCCTTGCCCTTATCCAAAAAGTGCGGGGCGGCGCCGGTAGGAAACTGGATGTGGCTCTTGCTGAACGTCTGCGAGCCGAGAGGGATGGTCTGCTGTGCCCGCTCGAGCATCTCCCTGCTCTTCGCGTAGCGGGCATGGATGCGCTCGAGGTGTTGGCGATGGTCGACGGCAGGCGTTGAGGCCATGAAACTTACTTTGGCACAAGCTAACCGCGGATGCTCTCCAGATATTCCTTGAGCGAGGCGAGCGCCATCTCGTTGCGTTCGGAGCGGCGGTTGTGGTGGATCATTTCCGGGTGCTCCGTCATGAGCGCGAGCACCTCCATCCAGGTGAAGGTCGGGTCCTTCGGATAGAGGGCTTCGAACACAGCTCTAATGACCGCATAGTCCTCGGGGTAGTCAAGCGTCCATCGCAGGTGCGAGAAGTCGGCCGGGGCCGTGATGTTCAGGATGTCCGGCTTGCGTTCCAGGAACTGGCCGTGGATCGCGGGCGTGACGTGTTCACGCTCCATGATTTCCGTGCAGTTGTTGGCCGCCTTCTCCAGCGCTGCGAAGGTGAAGACCTCCACGTCCAGGCCGTCCGGAAAGGTGGGTGGGTGGACGTTGCTTGCGTAGCCTTGCGCGGGGAGCTCTCTGATGAACGCGCCGATCACGTAGTCGATCACTTCCGGATCGTGCAGCGGACAGTCTCCTGTTAGCCGCACGACGAGGTCTGCCTTTCTCTGTCGCGCCAGCGAATAGAAGCGGTCAAGCACATCGTCCTGGCTGCCTCTGAACACGCGATAGCCTCGTTGAGTAACTGCTTCCGCGAGCGGCTTGTCCGATTCTTCCTCGCTGGTGGCCAGCCAAAGCTCGTTGATCAACTTTGCGCGCACGATCCTGTCCAATTCGTGCACGATCAACGGCTTGCCGAGCACCGGCATGAGCACTTTTCCGGGAAGACGCGAGGACGCCATGCGCGCCTGGACGATGGCGACGACCTTCATGCGTTTAGCGTCACCCACGTGCGTTCTTCCGAGGACCTGAGCGATTCCAGAGCGATCCTGACGACCTCTCTGCCCCCGGTCAAGGAGTCCTCTGCTTCTCCGACCACCACGCTGCACAGGAAGTGCTGCAGCTCGTCGACATACATCTGGTTTGCCGTGTAGCCCACCGGCGGGTAGATCAGGCGCTCGCCCTTCTCCACCTCGAAGATTCTCAAGATGTTGTCCGGCCAGGACCAAGACGCGGTCCCGCGCTCGAACGCGATCTTCAGCCCGCGGGAGTATTCGCGCTGGACGCAATCGAGATGCACATCTGCTTGGGCGCCATTTTCGAATCGCAAAAGGATGGTGGCGGTGTCCTCCACGTCCATCTCCAGGTCGCTCGTCCTCCCCGCCATGCAGCAAAGCTCGATGGGCTTGCCCAGGAGCCAGAGGGCGAGATCGATCTCATGGGAGGCGTCGAGGATGATCCCACCGCCCAATTCTTTCCTGGCGCTGTATCCCTGCCGGTAATCCTGGGTCGGACGCCAATCGGGCAGATATTGGCCCACCTCGAATCGCCCCCACATAGGCTTGCCAAGGTTGCCTTCATCAAGGATGCCCTTTAAGGTGTGCAGTGCGGGAATGAAGCGAAGGTTGTAGCCAACCTGGACAATCTTCTTGGCCTTTCGTGCTTCCTTCTCAAGTTCGCCAATCCGCCCCAAGCTGTTGGATAGAGGCTTCTCTACAAACACGTGCGCGCCGGCGTTAAGCGCGACAAGACACTGCTCAACGTGCATAGAAGGAGGCGTGCAAATGAGGACCGCCTGGGGTTTCCTTTCCAGAGCTTTCTCAAGCTCGATGTGAGGAATAATCCCAAACTCCTCGATCACCGGCTTGAGACGCTCAACGTCCGGATCTACGGCCGTGATCTGCGTCACCCCAAGCTTTTTCAGATTGCCGATGTGGCGTCGCCCAATGGACCCCGCGCCAACCACGACGACGTGCAGGTACTCGAACCCGCTCACAGCGTGTCCTTCACCGCTTGCAGCACCCGCTGGATGGAGCTGTTAACGTCGTCATCGGTCATCTTGGGAAAGATCGGCAGCGACACACACCGTGAGTAGAAATCTTCTGCATTCGGGCATAGTCCTCGCTTGTAGCCGAGCGACTCGTAGTACGGGTGCCAGTAAACGGGGATGTAGTGCACCTGCACCCCCAGCCCGAGCGCTTGCAGTCTTTCGAAAAATGCTCTTCGGCGCGACGCCTCGGGCACGCGCACGATGTAGAGATGCCAGCCTGATTCGACATCAGGCGCTTCACGCGGCAATCCCACAGCCGTGTGCCCTAGTGCCTCCGTGTATTTCGCCGCGATCTGCCGACGCCTCGCAAGAAACCGGTCTATCTTTTTCATCTGAGCGATGCCCAGGGCGCACTGCAGGTCCGTCAATCGGTAGTTGTATCCGAGCGCTTGCTGCTCGTAGTACCACGGCCCCTCGTCTCGGCTCAGCCGTGAAGGATCACGTGTGATCCCATGCGTGCGGAACTCTGCCGCGCGTTGGGCGCCTTCGTCGTCGCTGGTGAGGACGACGCCGCCTTCGGCAGTTGTAATCGGTTTGACGGGGTGCATGCTCAGAGCGGTCACGTCGGCCAACGTACCGACCTTGCGTCCTTTGTACGTCGCGCCGAGGGAGTGCGCGGCGTCCGCCACCACGAGTGGAGGTTTAGATCCGGTGTTGAGCGCATCGTAGTCGGCGGGATGCCCGGCAAAGTCGATCGGCACAACAAGCCTTGTGCGCTCCGTAACCGCCTCCGCTGCCAGTCCTGGATCTATGAGGGCCGTCTCCGGATTGACGTCGACGAATGTCACCTTCGCGCCCAAGTAAAGCGCCGCGTTTGCAGTGGCGGCAAACGTTATGGGCGAGGTGACGATCTCGTCGCCCGGCTCCAGCCCCGCTGCAAAGTAGGCCGCATGGAGCGCAGACGTTCCCGAATTGACCGCAGACGCATAGCGGGAGCCCGTGTAAGCGCAGAGTGCCTTCTCGAACTCCTCGACCTTCGGGCCGGTCGTCAGGAAGTCGCTTGTGAGGACGTCGACGACAGCCTGGACGTCGTCTTGGTCTATCGACTGGCGCCCATAAGGAAGGAATTCCTGGTGGGGGATCGTGCTAGCCACAAGACCTCCGATAATAGATGGCTGGCCCATGCATCTCTTTCCGCACCAAGAACCTGGAGTTTTCCCACCCCGGCGTTGTTATCACACGGCCTCGATCATCTCGCGGAGCTCTTCCGTAGTTAGCCACTGCTCGTTCTTATCGCTCGAGTAATGGAAGCCCTCCGGCACCGGACAACCGTCGAGCGGCTCATGCGACCACCACTCCATCTCCGGCTGCACCACGTAGTGATCGCCCATGTCGACCGTGCGCCGCGCGTCATGGACCGTGATCATCTCCTCGTGCAACTTCTCGCCGGGACGTATGCCGATCACGTCGATCTCGCAATCAGGGGCGATCGCCTTCGCGAGATCGACCACCTTGGTGCTGGGGATCTTGGGCACAAAGAGCTCGCCGCCCTGCATACGCTCGAGGCTGTTCATCACGAACTCGACTCCCTGGTCCAGCGTGATCCAAAAGCGAGTCATGCGCGCATCGGTAATGGGCAGCCTCCCGTTGGCGGCAAGCTGCTTAAAGAGCGGCACGACGCTTCCCCTGCTGCCTACAACATTTCCGTATCGCACAACCGCAAACCGTGTCCGGTGAACACCAACGTAAGCGTTGCCTGAAATGAACAGCTTGTCGCTCACCAGCTTGGTGGCGCCATAGAGGTTGACCGGCGCGCAAGCTTTATCGGTGCTGAGCGCAATCACCTTCTGGACGCGTTGATTGATCGCCGCCTCGATGATGTTCTGCGCGCCGTTGATGTTCGTCTTAACCGCTTCGAACGGGTTGTATTCGGCCGCTGGGACCTGCTTCAAAGCCGCGGCGTGCACCACGTAGTCCACGCCATCGAACGCTCTGAAGAGTCGCTCGTAATCCCGAACGTCCCCGATGAAAAAGCGGATGCGGTCCTCGCCTCGATAGACCTGCTGCATCTCGTACTGCTTCAGCTCGTCTCGGCTGAAAACGATGACCTTTCGGGCACCCGTGGACTTGAGCAGCTTGGCAACGAGCTTCTTGCCAAATGAACCCGTACCGCCTGTCACCAAAACGGTCTTGCCGTCGAAAAACGGCGATCCTGCGCCCTCTCCACCCATAAGCGGCTAAGGCTACCCGGCAAGAATGCTTAAGTAAGGGTTTGGAGCGCGAACTTGCGTTCAGGAAAGCTAAGCCGCGCGATGTCTGGTTTTGCCAGACGTTTTCCCAATGGAGGAGAAGTGCACGACTCGGTTTCGTCCGGTCTGCTTGGCGTTGTACAAAGATTGGTCCGCGCGCTCGATCAGCTCGCGTGGGCTCTCCACGGTCTGGTCGAGGGTGGCAATGCCAAAGCTTGCGGTCACGTCGCGTGAGTTCCAAGGCTCTTGCAAAATCGCGCTTCGGAATCGCTCGGCCGTCTCGACTGCCACCGCCTGAGGCGCGCCATTGAGGATCATCGCGAACTCTTCCCCGCCGTAGCGCGCCGGGAAGTCGCTGCCTCTGGACTGTTCCTTGAGGATCCGCGCAAACTGCCGAAGCAGGTCGTCTCCGGACTGGTGGCCGAAGCTGTCGTTAAAGCTCTTAAAGTGGTCGACGTCCACCAGCATGAGGGACAGCGGCCGACCCGTCAGCCTGTGCTCGACGATCCTGCGCTCCAGCTCTTCATGGAATCGTCTGTGATTCCAGAGGCCGGTAAGACCATCGGTAACAGCCAGATGCTGCAATCGCTCGTTGGCCTGGACCAGGGCGCGCTTCTGCTCTTCCAGCTTGACCGCGAATTCGTTGATCTGCTGCATCTGGAGATGGATCCGCCGCTCGGCGAGCTCCCGCTCCGTAATGTCCAGGTTGGCGCTGATCGCTCCCAGCGCTCCGCCATCGTTGTCTTCCAAACAGAAGAGGCTGCAGGCGAAATATCGAAGCTCGCCGTCGCCGGTCCGATAGGACCAGTCG
>JAXDKF010000051.1:0-6392 GCA_034667265.1 Fimbriimonadaceae bacterium | reverse complement strand
TGGCAAGAAAGCAAACCCAGAAAGGCAAGACGAAGGAGAAGAAGAACATCCCGAGTGGGGTGGCTCACATTCAAGCTTCCTTCAACAACACGCACGTGACCATCACGGACCCGCAGGGGAACGTGATCAGCTGGTCGAGCGCCGGCAACGCGAACTTCAAGGGCTCCCGTAAGGGAACGCCGTTCGCGGCGCAGGTTGCCGCCGACAAGGCGTCCCGCATCGCCCAGGAAAACGGCATGCGAAAGATCGATGTGTACGTTCGTGGCCCGGGAAGCGGCCGAGAGACCGCTATCCGCGCGCTGCAGGCGTCTGGCCTCGAGGTGACGAGCATCATCGACATCACGCCGATCCCCCACAACGGCTGCCGGCCGCCGAAGAGGAGAAGGGTCTAAGAGCTTTTGACAAGACGATGGCAGACGAGAACGTCTGCCACACGAAAGATTTGAAAGGATGGCAGACAGGAATGTCCGCCCCACAGAGCCGAGAGGAGAACGAGTCCAGAAATGCCCCATATCAGCACCCTAGAAATGAGCCAGGAGTATGGCAAGTTCGTGCTCGAGCCACTCGAGCGCGGCTATGGCCAGACGATCGGAAATGCGCTGCGGCGCGTGTTGCTCAGCTCCATTCAGGGCGCCGCGGTCTGCGCCGTCCGCATCGACAAGGTCTTTCATGAGTTTGCCCCGATCCCTGGCGTGAAGGAAGACGCGACCGAGCTGATCCTGAACCTTAAGGATCTGGCCATCCAGTACTCCGGCGACCTCAGCCAGCCCATGGAGGATCGAACGCTTCGCATCGACGTCCAGGGGCCGGGCCGAGTCACCGGCGCGGACGTTCAATGTCCCGAAGGCGTGGCGATCGTCAATCCCGAGGTTTACATCGCCACCATCAGCGATGCCAAGGCGAGCCTGAACATGGAGCTCTACGTGGGCTGGGGATCCGGCTACGTTCTGCCCGAGAAGCAGGAGCGCTACAAGGGCATCATCGGCATTATCCCGACGGGCGCGCAGTTCACGCCGGTCCGCAAGGTCAACTACACCGTGGAGTCCACTCGTGTGGGTATGCGAACCGACTACGAGAGGCTCGTGCTGGACGTCGAGACCAACGGCGCCGTTTCGCCCAACGACGGGCTTTCGCAGGCTTCGCATATCCTTGACAAATATTTCCGCATGTTCTTCGACCTGGGAGCCGCCGGCTTCGAGGCGGACATGGACACCGAGGATGAAGTCGCTCCCGAGTTGGCCAACATCCCCGATATTCGCATCGAGGAAATGGACTTCTCGCAGCGGACGTTCAACTGTCTTCGCCGCGCAGGCCTTCTGACGCTCCGCGCGTTAGCCACCGCGTCTGAGACGGACCTTACGAGCATCAGGGGCTTCGGCAAGAAGTCGCTGCTTGAGGTTCGAGACAAGCTCCAGGAGCACGGCCTCGAGCTCAAGCCACCGAAGGGCGGCTATAGACCGCTCGATACGCTGGACGACGAGGACGACGACGATTTTTGAGCAAAGCCTCAAGACCTTAACACCTTAAAACCTCAACACCTAAATTGCCATGATTCATAAAATTGACCGCCGAAAACTGGGCCTGCCGAGCGATCAACGGCGCGCGCTGCTCACTAACCTGCAGCGCCAGTTCGTTCGCCACGGATACTTGCACACCACCCTTTGCCGAGGCAAGG
Source organism: Fimbriimonadaceae bacterium (assembly GCA_034667265.1). Taxonomy (GTDB): domain Bacteria; phylum Armatimonadota; class Fimbriimonadia; order Fimbriimonadales; family Fimbriimonadaceae; genus JANYLD01. The sequence goes on along the minus strand of JAXDKF010000051.1, from coordinate 4,717 downwards.
AGCTGCAGCGTCTGGTCGAGAAGCTCATCACTCTGTCCAAGAGCGATACCCTCGAGGCGCGACGACGAGCTCGACGCGTTCTCGTTGGCCACTCGTCCAGCACGCCCGAGCCAGCGCGCATGGTAGCCGGCAAGACGCCCGCCGAGCGCACCGCGATCTTGGCGCGCCACAGCCTGATCAACGGCGAAGACCTGGTCAAGCACCTGTTCGACAACGTCGGTCCTCGATTCCGCGAGCGGAACGGCGGCTACACGAGGCTGACGAGAACCGGCCGACGCCGAGGCGATGGCGCCGAGACGGCCGTGCTCGAACTTGTCGACTAAAAGAATAAAGCTCGTCGTTGCATACGACGGCACCGATTTTCGCGGCTGGGCCGCGCAGACTGGGCAGAGAGCTGTCCAGAGCACTTTGACAGAGGCTGTTCGCCGGGCAACCGGCGAGGATGTAGAGATCGTAGGCGCGAGCCGCACGGATAGCGGGACGCACGCCTTGGGCCAGGTTTGCCACTTCGACACAGACGTCGATATGGAGCCTGATAATTGGGCGAGAGTCCTGAACAACTTGCTCGAGCCAGACGTGGCGGTCCAGGAATCCAGCGAGGTTGGCTCTGAGTTTCATAGCCGGTTCTGCGCGGAGACTCGGAGGTACCGATATCGGATATCGACCGGGGCGAGGGATCCGTTCAACGCGCGCTATACGCACGACTTTGGGCGGCCAGTCGACATTCGACTAATGAACCAGGCTGCGGGTGCAATCCTCGGAGAGCACGATTTCCGTGCGTTCACGGAGGAGCTCGACCCGAGCGTGGAGAACACGCGCCGGCTGCTTTTCCAAGCGGACGTGTTGGAATACCACGGCAAGGAAGTCCACATCGAGATCGTGGGGACCGCGTTCCTTCGAGGAATGATGCGAAGGATCTCGGGAGCGCTTCTCGAAATCGGGCGAGGACATCGACCGGCGGATGAGATGGCGAGACTCCTGACCGATGGGCGAGATTCTCTACAGTGGCCGGTGGTGCTACCTGCGAAGGGCTTATGCCTGATGGAGGTGCGCTACGCAGACCCTCCTCGCGATTGCCGCACAGCCTCAGATTTGGCTTAGTACTTCTCCTTAGGGAGGGTGCAGCCGGAAGCGTCCCGAGAGGGACGGCAGTGAGCATCGGCGCGAGCCGATCACGAGACGAAATCATCGCCCCGGGCGATGCCACAAAGAAATGAACAGAACGACAGCATTTAAAGAAGGAAGCATCGAGCGCAAATGGTATGTGGTCGATGCGGCAGGCATCCCGGTTGGGAGGCTGGCGGCACAGGTCGCGCAGGTTTTGCGCGGCAAGCATAAGCCGACCTTTGCCTACAACGCGGATTGCGGCGATTTCGTCATCGTGATTAACGCCGACAAGGTCGTTCTCACTGGAAACAAGAAGGACGAGCTGATCTACTGGCACACGATGTGGCCGGGCGGACTCCGCAACATCTCTCGTGGCAAGATGCTTGAGGACAAGCCGGTCGCGTTCATCGAGAAAGTGGTCTGGGGCATGGTGCCGAAGACCAAGCTGGGCAAGCAGATCATCAAGAAGCTGAAGGTTTACGCCGGTACGGACCATCCGCACGGCGCGCAGAATCCAGAACCGCTGCAGGTTAGAAAGGAGGCGCGAAAGGCTCAAGCCTAACGTCTCTCCGGAGGCCAACGCGAACAAAGTAAATGGCAAGAAGAAAATCGACCACTGAAAATTACGGAACGGGCCGCCGCAAGAGCGCAATCGCTCGCGTGTGGCTTGCTCCAGGCGAAGGAAGCATCAGCATCAACGGGCGCGACTTTAAGGAATACCTTGGCCGCCCGGTGCTGGAGATCCTCGTCCGCAGCCCCCTCGTTCACCTGGCAATGGATAGCCGGTTCGACGTGAAGGCGCACACCAAAGGCGGCGGCATCACGGGCCAGGCGGGCGCGATCAAGCTTGGCATCGCCCGCGCGCTGTTGGAGTACGACGATGGTCTGCGCAAGGAGCTCCGCTCCGGTGGCTTCCTAACCCGCGATCCTAGGGTGAAGGAAAGCAAGAAGTACGGCCGCAAGAAGGCCCGCCGTGGCTTCCAGTTCGTTAAGCGCTGATCTTGTCAGCAGTTTTCGGCCCCAATCCGCTATTGCAGGTTGGGGCCGAGCTGGTTTTTGCCCGCAAAGTTTCTTGGTTTTAAGTTTGGCTCTGGGCACGGTGTGCCCGCCACTATAGAATCTCTCTAGTACATTTGGAGAGTTGATTGATTGTGAAAAGGAGTCTCTTTTGTTTCGCTGCGTTGTTTGCAGCGGCTGTGTCCATGGCCGCTCCCCTCGTTACTTTCACCAAGACCGGCTCAGCCGGTGATTGGACGCTTAACCTCTCGGTCACCAACACGCTAGGCATAGATGACCAGAAGATCTATTTCTTCGGCGTCAAGCTTGATGACCGAGACATTGCGGGCTCGCCTTCGGGATGGAATCCTGACTCGTGGATCGCGTGGACCAACGCCCCTTTCGGCGGGTCGACAGAGGTGTACAACAATAACTGGCTCTCGCCGACCGAAGCAGATGCGATTCACAATGGCGACACGCTGTCCGGGTTCCTCGTGCACTCAACCTCGACAGACGCTCCGACTTCAGTAAAGTGGTTTGCCTTCTCGGACGGCAGAACCCCGTATACCGGAGGCGACAACTTCAACGCCACCACCAACCCAGGTTTTGAAGGTGTGGCAGGAGAAGCCGTTCCCGAGCCGGCAACGGCCCTCGTCCTTGCGGGCATGATCGGTCTTGGCGCATTGAAGCGTCGCCGCGCACGATAGGCCTCCCAAAATGGGTTGAGCGTTGATTTCGCCGCAACTCGGGCCCCAACCGCTATTGCAGGTTGGGGCCGAACTTCGTTTTTCATAGGCCCAGTAGAACGGCCAGGTTTCGCCTTCTGCGCCGCACGTCTCCTCAAGGACACTACAGAATGCATGGTGTATTTGGAGAGTTAATTTGAAAAGGATTGTTTGCTGTTTTGTTGCGCTGCTCGTCGCCGGTCTCTCGGTTGCGGCTCCGCTGGTTACTTACACCACCGCCGGATCGGCAGGAGACTGGACCCTGAATTTCTCCATCACGAATACGCTGGGCATGGACGACCACGAGATCTATTTCTTCGGCGTGAAGCTCGATGCTCGAGACATCGCAGCCACTCCCACCGATTGGAACTCGGGCATTTGGCCCACATGGTCCAACTCCCCATACGGGGGATCGTCGACTGACTACAACAACACGTGGATCGAGCTCAGCAGGGCGAATCGAATCCCGAACGGGGGAACGCTGTCGGGCTTCTTGGTGCATTCCACCTCGGTGGACGCGCCGATTTCGGTCAAGTGGTTCGCCTTTTCCGTGGGCAGCGACGACTACACCGGCGGAGACAATTTCAACTACGATTGGAATCCCGGCTTTGAAGGGGTTGCGGGCGTCCCCGAGCCGGCGACGGCGCTGGTCCTGGCAGGGATGATCGGACTTGGAGCATTGAAGCGGCGCCGCGCACGATAGCTCTTTATAGGCTGCTTATCGCGGCTTTTTTCGGGCAAACTCCGATCGGTACTTCTCTAAGGCCCGTGTGTACGTGATGCGCACGTCCGGCGAGAGCTGATCCAGGATCTCCGGGATTGTTTGACCGGGAGTCCTTCTGTTGGGAGAATGGCGTTCCGAGAAGGCTTGATCTTCGCTCCGGTTGCCGACTACGAACCGCATAACCAGATTTCGCTCCGTGCCGGCCCAAATAGAATCGAGATGGTAGTCGACAATCGTAGGAAATAATTCGGGCCGTTCCGCTTTCGCGGAGAGCTGCGCGAGCCCATCCAGATCGCATCCGTACGAATCCTGTGTCCGTTTAATCGTGAAGTCAAGCTTCGTGCGATCGATGAGCTCCAAATACGAGCCCGCCGGAAGACCGGAGCCAAGAACCTCCGTCGGCTCGCCTCGGCCGTCTAGGGTCTTCCAAGCTTCCGCAAAATCAACGCCAGGCGCCTTTGGCATGAACTTCTGTCCATAGGCCAGCAACCAGTCGTGCAGGTAGGCGACCTGCTCCTTGGACAACTGCGTTGGATCGACCTTAAGCGTTCCTTGCGCAGCGCGTTGTCGTTGGTCGTCGTTTAAAGTCCCGAGTAGAGCAAGACAAGGCTCTGCGCCCAAGTCGCCGTTAGGCAGCAAATCGTAGAACGTCCAATTGTGGAGGGCCATCGTCGAGGTTGATGCGAGCACCTTGTTGGAATCCGGTCCGGCTTGCATCTCAAAACGAGCCAAGGCGTCTATTGGAACGGTGCGGGTGCTCTCGATTGCGTTCAGCAACTCTTCGAGCGCGGGCCTCGAGAGCCTTTCCCAAGTGGTCTCCAGAGGATCGGTTGGTGCGCCCACAAGCCAACCTTTCTCCTCGGCAAGCTCCAACTCTTTGCTGTAAGCAGCTTCCTGAGCAAGGGCCGCGAGACTCACTTTGCCGCTCCGACCGACGCGGTAGCACCAGTCTTCGCAATCGTCGGGTGGAAGGACGGCTGCGTTCACGTGCTCAGCCTCTGCGAGGCCAAGGACAACGTCGCTAGTGGCGATGGCTAACGGATCGGTTCTCGTGGGAGCCAGGACCACCGCCTTAGTCTCGGGGCCGACCCTGCGGAAGTTTTCGATGTTGTTGATATTGGGGAGGATGTCGAGGGCGAGCGGCCCCAATGGCGTGGTGACCTGT
>JAXDKF010000050.1:0-3286 GCA_034667265.1 Fimbriimonadaceae bacterium | reverse complement strand
AACCCAATACTGTGCCGTCTCCAGCGCGGAATCGACGTTTGCGTTGTTGAGGCGCTGTGCCCACGCGTCCGTCGCGACCGTCACGTTGAACCCGTGATCGCCCGCAAGGACGTCCACCATGATCTTGCGAGAGCCTTCCTTCAGGAAGTTGTAAACGACTCCCAGCGGAGCATTGTCGGTGTCCTGATTGCCCAAAACGATGGCCACCGGCCGCCTCGAGACCGAAAGATTCGGATAGAGCCTCGCGCCGTCGTCTGCGGTGGGTATCACCGGCGTTAATAGCACCTCGCCGGTAAAGCCGGGGTTCGCCAGAAAAGCGCGGTGCGCCACAACCGAGCCCAGGGATTTTCCAGAGATCACGATCCGCTTCGCATCCACCATTGGATCCTTCAGCGCTTCCGTGATCACCGCATTGAGCTGCTGGGCTTCATCGACGAGACCCTTGCTGGGCTCGCTCTTATCCGCGTAGTAGGCGTAATCGAAGCGCACGGCCACCATTCCATCCCGAACCGCCTTGTCGGCGAAGCCCTTGATGATGCCGTTGGCCATCCCCCCCGATCTGCCGGACGCGATGATCAGCAGGGGCAGCTTGCCCGTCTTCGACGCAGGATAGGAGAACACCGTCTTCACTTCTTGTCCGGTGGAGTTCCAGACAACCTGGACGGAGCGGTCCGCCCCGAAAACGAAAGAGCTTGCGGCCAGGCAAGACAAAGCCAAAAGCGTCCGTGCGTGTGCCATGCCCGCATTTTGACCGGTTTCCAGACTGGGCCGATGGTCCTTGACCCGTTGCATTGCGAGGAAATCCGCACGAGAGTAGAGCGTAGCGGTTCGAATGGGAGCCGTTGCGGAGGATTTCCGTGCTTATTCTTGGAGACGTTCTGGCAGTTGTGGCCAGCTTATTTGGCATCTGCCTGTCGGCGTGGGCGACCCTGCTCGCCTTTTCGCTCCTCTTTCCCGATCGCGCCACAAAGGCCGCCGATTCGATCCATGGCTCGCCTGTGAAGATGGGCTTGCTCGGCACGGGCATCACCGCGCTCCTGTTCGTGGGAGGCATCCTCCTTCTGCAGCAGCCGCTGCCTCTAGTGAAGCTCGTCGGATGGATGCTGCTTCTCGCCAACCTTTCGCTGGCCGCGATGGGATGCAGCGGACTCGCCACCATCATGGCCGGCCGAGTCCAGAAGCACGAGCCCAACCTGTCCGCCTATGCCGCGCTCATGCGAGGCGCCGCACTGGTCGTGGTCCCCGGGATCCTGCCGTTCTTCGGATGGTTCCTTATCGCTCCTGCCGTGTTGCTCGTCGGAGTTGGCGCGGGGACGAAGGCGCTCCGCGTGATCCACAGTCCAGTCGCCGCATGAACAGAAGGGATGTGCTCAAGCTCGGTGCTGCCGCGACGGTTGGCGCGGCCCTCTCCGGCTGTAACCGCTTAATCGCGAGCGTTGGCCGGACTAAGCCAAATCCCGCGCTGCCCTCTGGAGACACCTCGCCGGAGGTACGCATCTTAAACCGTCTCGGCTTCGGCGCACGTCCGGGCGACATCGCAAGGGTGGCCGGCATGGGTGTCGCGGCGTACGTGGAAGCGCAGCTCTCCGCAACGGAGCCCGAGGATGTTCGTCTGCAACTCCTCCTGAGCAGGCTCGACATTCTCAGAATGGATGGAGAAGAGCTTCAGGATCTGCCGCGGCCCGAGATGGTGCGTCAGCTCCAGCAGGCCGCGCTCTTGCGTGCGGTGTACGGCAAGAACCAGCTCCAAGAACGCCTCGCCGACTTCTGGATCAACCACTTCAATGTGTACGCGCTGAAGTCTGAGGGCCCTTACCGGCTTGCCACGGACACGGGCGACGTGGTGCGAAAGAACGCGCTGGGCAAGTTTCCCGACATGGTGCGGGCATCGGCGCACAGCCCCGCGATGCTTGGCTACCTTGACAACACTGTCAACAAGAGCGGCGTCGCAAACGAGAATTACGCGCGCGAGCTCATGGAGCTGCACACACTCGGGGTACACGGCGGCTACACGCAGCAGGACGTCATGGAAGTCGCTCGATGCTTCACCGGCTGGACGGTTGAGACCGGTTTCCTCAAGCCTCGCGGGAAGTTCCGATTTGATCCCGACGCTCATGATCAAGGCGCCAAGAAGGTCCTCGGCCACACAATTCCCGCGAGTGGCGGACAGCAGGACGGCGATCGAGTCTTGACGATCCTCGTTGAGCATCCATCGACAGCACGCTTCATCTCGACCAAGCTCTGTCACGAGTTTTTGGGACACGAAGACCCCGGGTGGATCGATCGGATGAGCCAGACGTACCTCGCCACTGGTGGAGACATTCGAGAGATGCTTCGACCCCTGTTGCAGAGCGAAGATCTTCTCAAAGCTCCTCCGATCTCCAAGCGCCCTCTCGACTTCGTGGCCTCGTCACTGAGAGCACTCGACGCGGAGACCGATTGCGGAAAGCCAGTGGTCGAGCATCTCGCCAACATGGGGCAGGGCCTTTATCTTTGGCCGATGCCCGACGGTTACCCCACCAAGCCGACCGCGTGGTCAGGATCGATGCTGGGGCGGTGGAACTTTGCTTACGACCTCAGCTCATCGAGGTTGCCAGGTACGCAGGTTGATCTCAAGACGCTGGGCCATCCCGTAGAGATGGTCTATGGCCGCAGACCCAGCAGACACGACTTGGTCTCTCATCTTATAGCAAACCGCGACCAAGCCGAAGCTTTCGCTTTGTGCCTCGCCTCGCCGGAGTTCCAATGGAGATGAGCCAATGAAGACCGAGTGGTGGAGCTGCGACGACTACAATCGCGCGGGGAAGATCAGCCGGCGCGGGCTGCTCGTAGTATCGGGCCTGACTCTCGTCAGCCTTGCCCTGAACAAGACCGCTCTTGGCCAAGTAGCGCTCCGAACCACAAAGGAAGAAGGGGAGACGCTGGTTGTGATCTTCCTTCGTGGCGGCGCGGACGGCTTGAACATCATCGTGCCGCACGCGGAAGATGCCTACTACAAGGCTCGTCCGGCGCTTGCGATAGCGCGCCCAAACGATCGCAGCGCAAACACCGAGGATCGCGCGCTCGATCTCGATGGCTTCTTCGGTCTGCATCCCTGCCTCGCGCCACTCATGCCGCTTTACGCAGGCGGGCAGCTAGGCGTGCTGCATGCGGTCGGCTCGATGGACGGCACGCACTCCCACTTCGAAGCGATGAACGCCATGGAGCGGGGCCTAGACAGGTCTGGACCCGCAGATCCGACCGGCTGGCTGGCTCGCCATCTGATGACGTCGCCTCGTAAGAGCAC
>JAXDKF010000049.1:0-10396 GCA_034667265.1 Fimbriimonadaceae bacterium | reverse complement strand
CGATCTGCGCGGCCATCGCCGAGCCACATCGAGCGGCCACCATGATTCCGGCAAGCACGGGTCCAATTTCTCTTGTCAGGGTCAGGGCCACTGTGGCGCCAACGAACTCGGAAGCCCCGTACTTACCAAGAAAGTTAGTCAAATAAAGCGACATGACCGCGCCCGAAAAGAACCCGGTCAGGACGATGATGGGCACAGACGCCACGCCGATGAACGACATCTGAAAAACGGTTTCGCCCCACTCGAACGGGCGGTAGAACAGGCGGCGCAGGGCGTCGAGAAGGATCAGTGTCGCCTCGCCGATGAATTTGAACAGCCCTTCGATCGGCCTCCAGATAGGATCCACAATGCTGGCCGTTCGGACTGCCATACAGGGGAAGGTACCTCCGAAAATGTAAGTGGTAAATAGTAAATGGTAAATGGCCGGACCCGGAAGCGGCGCGCCAGCGGTGATCGAGGAGCCATTTACCACTTACCGCGAAGCGCCCAGATATACTCCGAGCCCGTGAGCAGGCCCGACGGCGCTTCCGCGTCAGCAGCCAAGAAGAAGCAACCCTATCGGTTCCCGTGGATCCTGCTTCTCCTGTTGCTCGCGACGCTGTACCTGTTCTGGATCTACCCGTTCCAGCGGGGCCGGCCGCCCGTGCAGGTGACCTTCGAGCCGGCAAACTCAACTCCCAAATGAAAGTAGGACTGATCGGATACAACAGCGCCGGCAAGAGCGCGCTCTATCGCGCCGCCACTCGTGGCCAGGCCAAGGGCGACGTCACTGCCGTGATCGTGCCGGACGAACGTTTTGACGCGATCGTGGCGCAGGTCAAGCCAAAGAAAGCCACCCCCGCAACCGTCATCCTCCACGACGACATCGAGGACGTTCAAAGCTCCGGTCGCGCCTTCTCGCAGAGCCTGATCGACGACGCGAAAAAGATGGACCTGCTTCTGCACGTCGTCCGCGCGTTCGACTCTCCCATGGCCCCATACCATGCGTCGGTCGATCCCTTGCGCGACCAAGACACGATAGACGTGGAGCTGGTGTTGAGCGATCTGCAGATCGTGGAGAATCGCTTGGAGAGGCTGCAGAAGTCGCTAACCGTCAAGAATCCCGGATCTGCAGACTACATGGACAAGATGGTCTTCGAGAGGCTGCATGCTCCCTTGAGCGAGGGCACATCCATCCGAGCTCTCGATCTCACGGAAGACGAGCAAACGATCGTTCGCAACTATCAATTCCTCAGCGCCAAGCCGATGGTGGTCGCGTTCAACGTCTCTGAAGGCGAGGCAGCCAATCCGCCGGAAGCGTTGCTGAAGAAGGCTGCCGAGCTTGCCACCCGCGGCACGCCGGCTTTCTGTGTGTCCGCGCCGCTCGAGGAAGAGGTTGCGCAGCTAGACGCCGCTGATCAACCTGAGTTCCTCTCGTCTCTTGGCCTCACCGAGCCGGCATCGGCGAAGGTCGTAAGGGCCGTGTACGACGCGTTGGGCCTTATCACCTTTTTCACTGCGGGCGACAACGACACCCGGGCCTGGCCGCTACGTAAAGGCTCCAGCGCACTCAAAGCCGCGGGCACCATCCACACGGACATCGCCAAGGGCTTCATACGAGCCGAGATCGTCCACTACAAGGACTATGCGGCTGCGGGCTCACTCGATGCAGCCTATTCAGGTGGCAAGATGTCCCTTGAGGGCAAGGACTACGTCATCCAGGATGGCGACCTCCTTCATATCCGCAACAAATCGTGAGCTTGCGGGTAAACACCATACGATGCAGGAGCGGCCCATTGACGCGTTTTGAAATCGACAAGGAGTATCTGAGACGGGTTCTCGTGGACCTGCTCAATACGCCAAGCCCTTCAGGCGATACGGAATGGGCCGTCACCTCGGTCCAGAACGAGCTGGAGGCGCTTGAAGTCCCGTGCACGCGCACCAGGAAGGGGGCGCTGCTCGCCACCTTGGACGGCCTGAATAGCGATCGTCCTAGAGCTCTCAGCGCTCACGTCGATACGTTAGGCGCCATCGTCGCACAGATCAAGACCAATGGCCGTCTCATGCTGACGAACATCGGCGGGCTCATGTGGCCCACCGTTGAGAGCGAGGGAGTAACGATCGCTACACGCGGCGGTCGTCAGATCCGCGGCTCCATCGTGCTCGCCAACGGTGCCGGCCACGTGAATAAGGGCGCATCCACGAACCCTCGCGAGGTGGCGACCATGGAAGTCCGCATCGACGAGAGGACCTCGTCCGCAGACGAAACCCGGACGCTTGGTATCGAGGTTGGAGATTTCGTCTACATCGATCCGAAGGTGGAGGCGGGAGACGCGGGATTCATCCGCTCGCGGTTCCTGGATGACAAAGCTTGCGTCGGGGCACTGCTCGCCGCCATCAAGGCACTCAGGACAGCGGGAAGCACTCCCGCGCAGAGGACCACGCTGTTGATCAGCAACTTCGAGGAAGTCGGTCACGGCGGAGCCGACTCCTTGCCCGCCGACCTGCAGGAGCTCGTCGTGCTCGACATGGCGTGCATCGGCGATGGGCTACAGGGGGACGAATTCCACTGCTCGATCTGCATCAAGGACTCAAGCGGCCCCTACAGCAAAGAGCTCACGGACAAGCTGCGCGGCATCGCGGACAACCGCGGCATCGATCTTAAGACCGACATCTATCCCTATTACTCGTCTGACGGCACCGTCTACTGGCGCGCGGGTGGCGGAGCCCAGGTTGCGCTCATCGGACCAGGAGTGGACACCAGCCACGGCTACGAGCGGACGCACATGGAGGCCCTGCAGGACACCGCATTGCTAGTCGCTGAGTACTTGGTCGAGGACTGAGACCTCGCAAATAGACCTGGAAAAAGAAAAAAGGGAATGCTTCGCAAGGAGCGGAGAGCATTCCTGGAGAGGAGAAAGCGTTGTCTTTTGGACTTCGCTTTGAACCGGCCGCCTTTCTTGGTTTGGCGACTCTCGTTGTTATTATTTCTAACGTCTAACGTTCGCGAGAGATTCCCTTTTTCCGATAAAAACGTAGACACATATCTCCCTGGTGTGGCCCGCGAGGCTTGCTGCGCTCCACAGCCGCTTAAGCGGCAATATTTAGCTTCAAAATTCCGGCCAAGTTGCCGATTGTAGAAGGTGGGTTTTCTCTTGGTGGGCTCGTTGCGACGGGTCGTATTCGCTGCTGGACCAGGTTGGGCTATTCGGAACGGGAGTGAGGCGTAATGCCTATTGCCGTTGCCGTGATGGTCGGCCGGGGGGACATTCGGGTTCGGAGATCATCGGGTCTCTTAACCTGCGTCGGGCTAAGGAGCGGCGCGTGCGCCTGCCTTTACGATCCCGCGACGCTGGTGGCCGGCATGGCCCACATCACTGATTTGGAACCTGACTCGGCTTCACCTAGCCGGCCCGGCAAGTATCCAGGCTCAGGAATCGAGGCCCTCATCGAGGCTATGGAACGCACGGGCGCCCACCGTGGCCGGATCGTTGCCGCCCTCTCCGGAGGCGCTCTAGAAGTGGTGCATGGAGCCGAAGACGACGTCAAAACGGTTGAGTCCAGGGTCTGCAGAGCCGTCCTGCTCGAGCTCGATAGGCAAGGCATCACCTTGGTTGCCTCGGAAACGGGTGGCCGAGAGGACCGGTCCACCACCTTGGACCCCGCGACCGGCATCGTTCAGGTTAAGTGGCAATCCACCGGCAGCCAGGTTCTCTGTGACCTCAAGAACGGCAAAGCACCTTCTACCGCTTGGCAGGACCTGCTGGCGAGTACGAGGCGTACCGACAATTCTCCCGTATGGTCTCCAGAGCCGGCGAAGGTTCTCAGTGCGTGATCTCGGAGAGTCCGGTAGATCAGGGCGACTGGGCCAGGTTCAGCCGCAATCTGCTTGAATCGACGCTGCTCGACATCAGCCAATACCGGCCCGAGCAGATGCAAAAGCGCGTCTCCGAGGTAGCCGCCGGCGCAGGCACTACGATCGGGGGCTTGGCAGATCGAATCAAGGCCAGCCCGCACGACGCGAAAATCGTCCTGCACCTCGTTTCCATCCATACGACCGACCTGTTCCGCGATCCGGACCGCTGGCTCGAGCTTCAGGAGAAGGTGGTTCCCGAGCTACTGGAAGCCCGGCCGCGTATCCGCGCTTGGTCTGCCGGCTGCGCCAACGGCGCCGAATCCTACTCGCTGGCCGCCGCGCTAACGCTGATGGACGTGGACTGCGACATCTTGGCCACCGACCTCGACGAGATCGCCTTGGGGCAGGCGGAGTTCGGCATCTTCCCGGAAATCGAATGCACCGACGTGCCCGCCACTGTACGCGAGCTGTTCTTCGAGCCCTGCACCGAAGGCATCGTGGCAAGAGAGAGCCTTCGAAGCCACATCGCTTTCCAGCAACACAATCTTCTTCACGAGCCGCCGGCCACGGACTTCGATTTGATCTGCTGCCGAAACGTGTCGATCTACCTGACCGATTACGCCAAGGAGACGCTCTTCCAGAGATTGCTCAGCGCCTTGCGGCCTGGTGGCTACCTTTTTCTTGGTGCGACGGAGCGGATTTTCTCACCCCGCGATGTGGGTTTTGAGTCTGAATTCCCAGGCTTTTATCGTAAACCCGGCCAGCCCGGCTAGGCCCTACGGTGAAACCTGCGGGGAAATCTTGCGTACCATAAGGCAATGGATCGCAAAGTTTTGACCGGCATCTCGGCTGATGCGTTTGTTTCCGACGCCGACAAGTGGGCGCTGGACAAGCTTAAAAGGATTCCTCTACTGCCTCAGGTCATTCAGAAGTTCTACGAATACGGCTTCGATCGCTGGTTCTACTGCATGAACATGTCCATGGCGGTACGTTGCGGCCCCAACCAGTATCCGACTCTCTATAACATTCTTCGAGAGTCCTGCGACATCCTGGACATGCCCGAGCCCGAGCTGTACATCAGCAGCAATCCATTTCCCAACGCGTACACGGGCGGCGTCGAGCGGCCGTACATCACGCTGCGAAGCTCGATCGTGGAGACCTTAACTGACGAGCAGCTTTTCCACCTGATGGGCCACGAGCTGGGCCACATCAAGGCGAACCACGTGCTGTACTTCTCGGTCGCGGCCGTACTCATGCCGTTGCTCGATATGATCGGCAGGCGAACACTGGGACTTGGAGACGCGGCGGGCACTGCACTGGTTATCGCGTTTTACGAGTGGGTTCGCCAAGCGGAGTTCAGCGCGGACCGGGCAGGGCTCCTCGTCTCGCAGTCTTTGGACCTCTCCATCGACTCGATGATCGCGCTCACCGCCGGACCCAACCGCTTAGCCCATGAGATGAGCCGCGACGCCTTCATGGACCAGGCCCGCGCCTACCAGGACGCCGGCACTTGGGAGCAGTTGGGCAAGGTCATCCTCTTCCTGCTCTTTGGCCACCAGTTCACCCACCCGATGCCCGTTCACCGGGCGCAGGAGCTGGAGCGCTGGTACCTGACCGGAGCCTTCGATCGCATCCTAGAGGGTGACTACACCCGCATCAAGGAAACGGCCGGAGCGGCTTAAGTTGATTGGGTGACGGCACGCCGTCACTCAACAATTTTATTTGCCTCGCCACACCTTTCCGGTGCTTCTTCCTGACGGGCAGTCCTGATTTCCGGCCCATCGCCACTCGCCGCCTTCTTTGACAAAGAGGTCCGTGGTTGTACCTTGGGTCGTGGTCGTGCTGCCGTTGATGGTGTCGCGGGATGTCCAATCGTAGGTGACGGTTCCGCGCGTCGTGGATGTCCGGTTCACGTCCACGATCCGGTCCACTGTGATCGTGTAGTCCTCGCTGGGATCGTTGAACACGGTGTCGAAGTGGTTAAGGAACTGGTCGCGCGTGAAGCAATCGTCGAAGAAGTTGCTTGCGAGGTCGATGTTGTCGAGGTCACTCAGGTTTTGGGTGTTGATGTCGTGAAACGATCGGTCGAGGCTGTTGACCAGCGCCTCATCGTTGTTGCTGCTGACGTCGTTGCCTCCGCCGAAGAGGCCGCCGCCCGCGCCGCCGCAACCCAGGATCGCCGCGCACAGGACGAGCGGCAAAAAGATTAAGCCGAGTCTTTTCATAAGCAAGTTGGATTCCCTGGGCTTCCGACGTGTTCAACCCAGGATCGTTTCGTTGCCAGAGTGGACCGACTTGCCGGCCAAAATCTTAGCGGTGGGCCAAGAGATCGGAGTGGAGGCTTCGGAGGCTAGCCAAACGGTCTCGCCAATAGTCCGCGCGGGGCACTTCCAGCACGTCGAGCATGATCCCGAAGCATGCCCAGAGCACGAGCACCATCGCGATGCGTGCCGCCATGATCGGCAGGCCCGGACCGTATAAGGCAGTCTGAAAAAGTGAGACTGCGAGGCCCGTAGCGAGACCTACTCTGCACCATAGGCACCGCTTGGGAACCAGGAATCCGAAGAGTTGGTACACGGCGAAGGCCACCGCCACGATTTCGACAAATCGGAATCCGGTGAGCCAGGGCACCAGCGAGAACGCGATGGCGGCGGCAGCCACGCACACGATCGCACGGGCGATCCACTCGCCGCTGCCGTACACCTTGTCTGTCCAGTGCCTGCGTTTCGCAGCCATCATCGCCATCTTACGCCGGAACGGACGAGTTTTCAATAGGTGCTTTTGGCAGTCCCTTACGGTGGCCCAATTCGGGGTGGCAGGTATTTTCGGTGCATGCCTCGATGCGTTGTGCTTCTCTCGGGTGGCCTGGATTCGGCCACGGCCCTGGCCATCGCGAAGTCGCTGGGTTTCGAGCCGGTTGCGCTCACCGTGCTCTACGGGCAACGGCACCGGGTGGAGATCGAAGCCGCGAAGCGGGTTGCAGGATCTATGGGCGTCGGTGATCACCGGTTTGTGTCGGTGGGGCTCGACGCGATCGGGGGCTCTGCTCTTACGGACGACATCGCGGTTCCCAAGGACAGCCTCGGGACCGACATTCCGGTCACCTACGTTCCCGCGCGCAACACGGTCTTTCTTTCCATCGCGCTGGGGTTGGCGGAGGTCATCGGATGTCTCGACATCTTCGTGGGGGTGAACGCGATCGACTACAGCGGATATCCGGATTGCCGGCCGGAGTTCATTCAGGCTTTCGAGCACCTGGCCAACCTCGCCACGAAGGCAGGAGTCGAAGGCGCCAAGTTTCGCATCCATGCGCCGCTGATCGAGCTGACCAAGACTCAGATCATCGAGAAGGGTCTCGTGCTTGGAGTCGACTTCTCCCTGACTCACTCCTGTTATGACCCTGGCCCCAATGGCCAAGCCTGCGGCCACTGCGACTCGTGCCTCATCCGAAAGCGGGCGTTCGAGGAGCTCGGGATGAGCGATCCGGTTGTAGCATCGCCTTCCAGGCGATGACTCTGCCTAAGTCGCGCGAGGCTCACAGGTCATCGCCTGGAAGGCGATGCTACAACCGCCAGTACAATCAGGTCAGTGGCCGCCGCCTCTGAGTTGAAGCGCATCGAAAAGCTCCGCATCGCGGAGATCTTCGCGAGCATCCAGGGCGAAGGTCAGTGGCTCGGCACGCCGAGCACCTTCGTTCGGGTGAGCGGATGCAATCTCCGTTGCGGCTGGTGCGATACCCCTTACGCCAGTTGGGAACCAGAGGGCCCGACGATTGGGCTGCCTGAGATCCTCGCCGAGGTCGACAGGCTCGGAACCAAGCACGTCGTGCTAACCGGGGGCGAGCCTCTCCTGTTCGATGCCATCGTCCCACTCGCGGAGGCCCTTAGGAAGCGAGGCAAAGTCATCACGGTCGAGACCGCCGGCACCGTTTTTCGGGAGCTCCGTTGCGATCTCATGTCGATCAGCCCGAAGCTTGCCGGCTCGGCACCCGACGAGAGCACTGGCTGGCGGGAACGGCACGAGTCGACGCGCACAAACCTGGAAGTGCTCGACCGTCTGATCGCCGGGTACCCACATCAGCTCAAATTCGTGGTCAATCCGGAGGGCCCGGATGAGTTACCTGAGATCCTCTCGCTGCTCGAGCGCCTTCCTTCCCTATCAGATTCCAGCCCGATCCTGTTGATGGCGGAGGGACGAGACGTGGAGACGATCCATCGCCGAGAGCGGTTGCTCGTCCCAGTCTGTATGAAGCACGGATTCCGCCTAACGCCGCGTTACCAGATCGACCTCTTTGGGGACACGCGAGGCACATGAAACGGGTTGGGCTCATAGCCGTGATGCTGATGGCTTTCGGCTGCGCGGATACGGGCATCGTCCCCTTCGCGGGCTACTGGCAAGGGAAGTTCGAAGGCATCCCTGCAGAGCCAGAGTTCAACATGCGGCCGGAGTGGGCCTACAAAGGCTTCCTCCAGATCTACGGCACGCGCCATCGGTACAAGATGCACATGGAAAGCAACGCGCAGATCGTCGACATCGCCGGCACTTGGACCCACAAGGGAAACAGGCTTTTTCTGAAGGCGAACGATATCCAGTTCGACGACCGAGGCGGTGCCATCGTGCGGCCTCGCGGTGTCGTGCCGATTCCTCCGGAAGATGTGAGGAAAGCCTACGGCAAGGAAATGGTGCTCGTCCTCGACCCTCAAAAGAATCGCCTCGAAAGTCTCGATATGACGCTTGGACCCCTCATCGGCCGACACGTTTTCACCAAGGGTGGCGAGTAGAATCTGAGCATGCCCGAGCATCTGGAGGTCTACGCGGCGGAGGTCCTTCAAAGCCTTTGTCGAGCCTTTCCGATGGGCTACATTCCTAAGCTCACGTGGAAGAATCTGCGGGTGACTGCGGGTCTGGCTTACTACCAACACGGCGAGATCGCCTTGAGCCGCCTCGTGCTGACGACCGAAGAAAGGGTCCGGCTCACCCTGATGCATGAGTACGCCCATCTACTTGCGGTCAAGAGACATGGCAGAAAGGGCGCCGGCCATGGCCCCCATTGGCGCAGCACGATGGTTGAGATGGGCCTCAAGCCCGTCGTGCAGCACGACTATGAAGTGCGCCGGAACGCGACCAAACAGCAAGTCGTGTACCGGTGCGTGCGGTGCGGCTCGAAGTTGAACCGGGCTAGGCGGCTACCAAGGCGTCGTCAGTACGTACACGCCCGTTGTGGCGGCTCGCTGCGGCTCGAGACTGTCCAGCAAGTCGAGGCGGCATGAGCTCGTGGATCGCGACGGCGGCGGAGATCCGAGAGATCGACCGCCGAGCGATCGAGGAGTTCGGAATCCCACCATCGGCTCTCATGGAGCAGGCGGGCTTTGCCTGTTTCCAAGCGGTGCAGGAGTACCTGTCCAAGGCTGGGCGCACCGTGGTGGTCTGCGGAAAGGGCAACAACGGCGGCGATGGCTTTGTGGTGGCTCGGCTCCTTCGCGAGCATGGCCGGGCGGTGGCCTGTTTCGTAGCGGCCAAGTCGGACTCACAGTTAAGCAAGGACGCTGCCGAACAGTTTTCGCGAGCGGTTTCAGCAGGCGTGCAGCCCGCGTTCGCCGAGAGCGAGTCTTGGATCCACGAGCTTCGCAAAGCGCTTCAATCCTCGGAAGCCAGTGTTGATGCTTTGCTCGGTACCGGCGCGAGTGGGGACTTGGAAGGCTTGGTTAAAGAGGCCGTGGAAGCCCTCAATGCGAGTGGGCGGCCCATAGTTGCGGTCGACATTCCGACTGGCATCGACTGCGACACAGGGCAGGAGAAGAATGTGGCCCTGCACGCAACGCGGACCGTCACGTTTGGATTGCCGAAGCCGTTCCTGTTCCAAGGCGCGGGCCTCGAAAACTCCGGGCGATGGAGCGTGGCCGATATCGGCTACCCCGAATCGATCCTCGGCCCCACGCAGGCTCTGCTTCTCAGCCAAGGTCTTATCCGACGGGCCCTTCCACAACGAGGCGTCGCAAGCAACAAGGGAGAGAACGGTCACGTGTTGGTCGTCGCGGGCAGCCGGCAAATGCCGGGCGCGGCAAGCCTCGTCGCTCGTGCGGCATTGCGTAGCGGCGCGGGCTTGGTGACGGTCGCATGCGTCGAGAGCGTTTGCGAAGCTGTAGCCGCACAATGCCCGGAGGTCTTGTTCTTAGTTTTGCCTGACCAAAACGGCCTCGTTGCATCTGAAGCGGCTCAAATGATTCTCGAGCGGCAAGACAAATTCGATGCCGCTGTCTTCGGTCCGGGTCTAACTCATGAGGAGCCTGTTCGTGAGTTTCTCAGAGCGGTTTGGAAGGAGTGGCACCGGCCCGCGGTAGTCGACGCGGACGGCTTGAATGCAGCCGCGGAAGGAGTTGAGATGCCTCACAGGGAATGCGCTCTCACACCCCACCCTGGCGAGCTTGCCCGCCTTCTCGGGTGCTCTGTTGCTGAGATCCAGGCGGATCGATTCGCATCTGCTCGCCGGGCGTGCACCGAGCTCAAACATCCGGTTCTTCTAAAGGGCGCTTACACATTGTCGTCTTCGATCGGACAGCC
>JAXDKF010000048.1:0-7539 GCA_034667265.1 Fimbriimonadaceae bacterium | reverse complement strand
CGTAAACTTCCGCAGCTCAAACGTGGAAGGCTGCATCAGCGCCCCGCGGAACCTAAAGGCTAGCTCGGAGTCACCGGAGATCTCCTCCGTGAACCGAACGCAGCGTCCGCACTGGATGCATCGCTCCAGGTCCAGCGTCACGTAGTCGCTCAGAGGAAAGGCCTTCGGTAAGTGGCGCTTGAGCTCCAAGAAGCGGCTCGTGGAGGGCCCATAAAACAACGTATTGTTCTGAAGCGGACACTCGCCCCCTCGGTCGCAAATCGGGCAGTCCAGGGGGTGGTTGATGAGCAGAAATTCGAGGACGCCCCTCCGGTCCGTGTGGACCATCTCGGTATCCGTGAAAACGGCCATGCCCTCGGTAGCCGGCAGCGTGCATGCGGCCTGCGGCTTGGGCATCTTCTTGACCGTGCCATCGGGGCCTTTGAATCCGACCTCAATAAGGCACATGCGACACATGCCGACCGGCTTCATCCGCGCGTGGTAGCAGAAGATCGGGATCTCGAGGCCAAGACGCTTGACGGACTCCACGATGATCTCGCCCTTTGGAACCTGGAGCTCGACGTCGTTGACGGTTATAGTGACGAGTTCGGTCTGGGGTGCCGCTGCCATGCTAGTATTTAGTAAATCTGTTGATCAGGCCCCGAACTTGATGAGGGAAGGGCTGCGTCCTAGAGGCTGAGTCTACCTTCGTGATTTGCCCGATTCCGTGCTTGGAAATGGGCGTATGGGAAGCTCGCTTTGTGTCCAGGAGGAGAGTTGCTTATGAATTGGAGAGGCCTTGCAATCGCGGGGATAACGATGGCCATGGTGGCTCCCGCGGCCGCCGACGTTGTCACCGTCTACGTGTTCTCGTACGACTTCAGCACCGACCCAACCCACACCACCATCGTGGACCCCGTCATCCACGTGGGCGACACGATCCACTGGGTCTGGCAGAACGCCCATCACAACGTCGTTTCTGTCGAAGGCTCTGCGGAAGCGTTCGACTCAGGATTTCCCACCGGCGGGTCCCTGCCCTACAGCTTCGACCACACCTTCACCAACGTTGGCACGTTCTGGTACTACTGCACTCCCCACGGCCAGGACCTGGGCAACGGCACGGCAACCGGAATGGCGGGAACAATCACCGTCGAAGCCGTACCTGAGCCGGCCAGCATGGCTGCTCTCGGCCTCGGCGCCCTTGCGCTCGTGAGAAAGAGAGTTCGAAGGAAGAAGCAGTAAGAGCACCGTTCTTGCGGTAAGGTTCGTTTGTCGTGTCTAACAGCGGCGTTTTGTTTCGCTTGTTAAGGAGAGGCAACATGAACCTGAAAGCTCTGGCACTGCTCGGGGCCGTAGCCGTTATGGGGGCGCCTGCATCGGCGGCCATCGTAACCGTCTACGTCTTCGACTTCGACTACAGCACCGACTCCACGCACGCCACCACAGTCGATCCTGTCATCCACGTGGGTGACACGGTTCACTGGGTGTTTGAAGACGCGGACCATACCGTGACGTCCGTGGCGGGGTCTGCTGAAACCTTCGACTCGGGCTTCCCGTCAGACCTGCCGTTCAGCTACGACCACACGTTTACCAACACGGGAACGTTTGCGTACTACTGCAAGATGCACGGCTTCGACAACGGAGACGGATCGGCGGGCGGAATGGCGGGCCTAGTCACCGTGAACGCTGTTCCCGAGCCGGCCACGCTCGTTGCCCTTGGCCTAGGGTCGCTAGCGCTTCTGCGCCGTCGCAGAAGATAAGAGAAAAGGGGCGCTCCGCGCCCTTTTTCTTAATGCCTCTTAGATCGAGAGCGCCTTACCTTCGCCTTCTTTTTCTTCTTCGGGGGCGCTTTTGGCTCAGCCGTTACCGCTTGCGGCGGCGTCACGCTGTAGATCTGCAGATGGTCGTCGGCGGCCGTGCCGAGGAGCCACTTTCCATCAGCCGTCCAGGCCAAGGGTGAGCCGACCGGGCTTACGTCCTGGAAGTCCGCTACCTTCTGGAACGTCTTCGTGTCGTACACGTGGATGGATCGGTCGGTCGAGCTCGTGGCGAGGTATCGGCCATTTGGCGAGAACCGGGCGCGCATCACCCAGTCTCCATGGCCCTTGAAGCTTCCGAGGCCCGTGAACGTCTTGAGATCCCACAGCCTCGCGTTGCCCTTTCTTCCCGCCGTCACGAGCTGGGTGCCGGCCGCGTTGTAAGCCACGTCGTTTACTTCGGTTACGTCCGGATTGGTCAGGAAATTCTTCGCGGTCCCATCCTTGTCGTAGATACGCGCTCCGCTGCCGATGGTGCCGACCGCGAACATGCTTAGCTTGGGATCGAAGGTAGCGCTGTACAGGTTTGCTCCCTGGCCCAGCACGACGGTCAACTCCTTGCCCGTCACCGGATCCCACACCTTCACAACGTCGTCCTTGCCGGTGCTCACCAGTAGAGTCCGAGGCATGTTAAAGCTAAGGCTCTGGATGCCACGAATGTGGCCGCGCATCTCCTTGAGCTTCACTCCGGTTTTGGTGTCCCAAACGAACATTCGCGCAGTCTCATCGCCCGTGGCGAGCCACGTGCCATCCGATGACCAAGCGATCGCGTATGCCGGCTGAGGGTGACCCAACAGGATTTTCGAGGTGAGACGTGTGGCGGCGTCGAAGATGCGCACGGAGTTGTCCTCCAGCGTCATCGCCACTCCGGAGCCTGTGGGCGCCGGCGCAAAAGCTAATGGACGCAAGCCCTCAACGTCCTTCACGAGCTTGATCTCCACCGCCGGTTTCGGCATGGGCGGCTCGGTTTGCACCTGCGCCTGAGGTTTGGCTGCCGGGACAGTCGGTTTAGCGGCGGGGGGATTGGTTTGCTCGCCTTGGCGAGCCAGCGTTACAGCGACTAGGGCGCTTAGGATCATTGCGTTTCCTCCGTGAAATTACTGGCTTCCTGACGTTTAATATTACGTCCTGGAACGCCTGGATTGCTTCCTTGAGCCTACGATGCGTTAGATTCAGCAACCGCGCGTTGCAATTCCGAGCGTGCAGCTTCCTTGTCCCCAGGTGCGATATGGCCGTCGAGGACCTTTTCGGTGAGAAAGCTCTTCCACTTCCCTACCTCGGGGCCCGGCTCGAGGCTCAGCAGCTCCATGATCTCGCCTCCCTCCAAAGGGCTTTGTAGCACTTCCCTAGGGGTTTCGGCCTGCACCTGCTCAACGACTGCTCGGATTTGCTTGAGATCTGGATGGGGAATGCCCGGCTTGTGTGCCGCTCGATCGGCTTCCACAAGCTTCAACAACCGCGGGAGTTGATCCCCTAGGTCGCGCACCAGCCGACGCGCCGCCGAGGCGCTGATCTCAGGCCCAAACCCGAGCCTCATGTGATTGCGGACCAGGAGTGAGACGTTCTCGATGTCTCGCAACGGCAGCTTCAGACGCCGAAGCAACTTCTCAGCGATGTTCGCGCCGACTTCTTCATGGCCGAAGAAGCGCACGCGGCCTTGCTCGTCCACGAACCTCGTCTCTGGCTTGCCGATATCGTGCAGAAGGGCCGCCAAGGAGAGGATAAGGTCGTCCGAGCCCGCATTGCGCAGAGTCAAGAGCAAGTGGTCCCAGACATCGAGGTGGTGGTAGTCGCCTTGATCCACCCCGACAAGCGCCGTCAGCTCAGGAGCGAAATGGGTGAGCAGGTTGCGGTGCATCAGGTCTTGCAGCGCGTCGGCCGCCGTAGGCTGCTGCAGCATTTTCAGAACCTCGTCTCGGATGCGCTCGCCGCTAATGATCTTCAGCCGGTGCGCTTCGTTCTTGATCGCCCCGTACAGGCCTTCGGCAGGCTCGAATCCGAGCTTCCATCGAAAACGGACGGCCCGAAGCATGCGCAAGGGATCGTCGTGGAACGTTGCGACGGGGTCGAGCGGTGTGCGAAGGACCTTCTGTTTGAGATCGCTCAGCCCCCTGCCAAGAGGGTCAAGCAGCTCGGCCGTGTGCAGGTTGCGCATCAGCGTGTTAACCGTGAAATCACGCCTCAGTGCGTCTTCTTCCAAGGTGGCGGGCTCTACTTCGGGCTTTCTGGATTCTGCGTCGTAGCTCTCCTTCCGCGCCGTGACCAGCTCGATCTGCGCTCCCTCGACCTGGACCATCGCGGTGCCAAACCGCTCGTAGGTGACCGGCGGGATCGTGGAGACCCTCTTCTTGTACAGGAACTTGGCGAGGTCCTGGCTCGAGCCCTGCAGCACGATGTCGAAGTCCGCGGCATGTGGGATGCCCAGCAGCTCGTCGCGCACAGCCCCGCCGACGAGCCAAAGCTGGCCCTCGTAAGGCGTGCCCGTGGTTGCCTCCTTGATGGCTTCGAGAGCGGGATGCATTGCGGGAAGTGTATCGTCCTTATGCTGAGCCGGAACGATGCCGGGAATAATGACCTTATGTCGAGCAGCGACCTTGATCAAATCTTGAGCGCGTTGCGAGCCGTCCAGCCCCAACTTCAAGAGCAATACGGCGTGAGTGGCATGTGGGTGTTTGGCTCTTACGTTCGAGGTCAGCACGTCGAGACAAGCGACGTTGACGTTCTCGTGGAATTTGAACGCCCAGGCATGACCCTGCTCAAATTCGTGGAGCTTGAAAACAAGGTTTCAGATCTGCTTGGCCGCAAGGTGGACTTGGTAAGGCGCTCTGCTCTTCGCCGCGGCTTCCAAGACAATGTCCTGGCCGAGGCGGTTGCCGTTTGAGCGTAGATCGACGCGCAATCAGCTATGTCGAGGACATGCTCGAGTACACCGTGCTCATGGCTAAGATGAATTGAGTCTAGACCGCTCCCTCCCCATGACTTCGTGACAGGGAGGGGCTCTCGGATCAGCCTTCCAGCGGTTCGATGCGCTGGACTTCCGCGATCTCTGGGATGGCCTTCAGCTTGGAAGCGTCGACCGTTGCGAACACGATGCGGAGCTTCTCGTCCTTGGCCTCTACCTTGAGTCCTTGATCTGTCAGCGCCTTCAAGATCTTGTCGTCCAGGGCACTAAGCCAGATTTGCACCTCGACCTTGCCCGTTGCGGACCGGAGCTTCTTTGCGATCTTTTCTTTTGGCGTATCGCTTGACGTGTAGCTTGTGCGGCCAGCAATGATCGGAATTCGTCGCATGATCTTGGACCCTGGATTGCCGCGATACAGTCCCCCACCGCCGCCGCCAATGCCTCCACCTCCAGATAGGGCCGGGGATGCGGCGACGATCTGCACGCCTGCGCTGTAACTGCCGCGACCTAGTCCGATGGGTCGGCCCTCTTGATCAGCGGCGCCCTCATAGCTCACCCCGTCCGCCATCTCGACGGGGACGCGAATGGTCCTTTGCTTCCCGCCGATATTCACCACGCGGCTCTCGACAGCGACAAACGACGTGTACTGCGTCATGATGCCGAAATCCAGCGCCATGTCCGTGATCGCGCCCTCGAGGTCCTTACCTTCAGGGCTGAACGAGCTCACATAGTTTTGCCGCGTGAGACTGTCCACGCGATCCCGCGCCCACAGGCTCATGATCGATGGATTCTTCGCCAGCGGCGGCAGGCTCGCCGAAATCGTCTTGGACCACGGCTTGCCACCGTGCATCCCGGTGACCGTGATCTTGATGGGCCCTGGATTTTGATAGCGGCCAAAGACGTACACAGGGCTTTGATCGAAAACGTCGGGCACGTATGAAGGTTCGACATCCGTAACCACTGCGCCATCAACCTTGATGGAAACATCCGTCAGGACTGGCGTGCGTGTCCGTTGGATGAATTTGGCGACCGCTCCGTCCGCCTCCTCAGCCAAAGTCACATACTCTGCCGCGCCTCTTCCCTCCGAGCTCATGGCATCGATAAGGGACCGGTTCACGCCGTTTCCAATGCCGAACGTGAAGATCCTGGCTTTGTCCCGGCTTCGCTGGATCCGGTCGAGGATCTGATTCTCGTCACCCACGAAGCCATCGGTGTTGAACACCACGATTCGCAGCCGCTTCGGATCGCGCTGATCTCTCAAAGCTGCTTCCAGACCTTGCAAAAGTTGCGTCCCCCCGTTGGCCTGCATGCCGCGAACAAATTCCTCGGCAGCTTTGATGTTTGCCGGAGTGTTGGGACGCGCGCTCGGCCACAAACTCCGCACCGTGTTGTTGAACCCGAAGACGTTGAACGTGTCATCGGGCCTGAGGGTCTTGATCAGCTTGAGCGTGAGCTCCTTGGATTTCTCGATGGGGAATCCGCTTTGACTCCCGCTCTGGTCCATCACAAAGATCATTTCCTTGGCAGTGATGTCCTGCTCCTGCGGCGCCTTCGGAGGAAGAAGCCCGAGGGCAAAGAATCCGCCTTTGTCCGGGTCCATGTGGCTGATAAAGACATCCGTGACCTTATCGGTTGAGACCTGGTAACGGAGGATGAAATCCCGGTTGGGGATCTCGTCCTGGTTCGCTAGCCGCACCGTATAGCGGCTCGGATCGATCCTTTGCGTATCGATCTTATGCAGCACGGAGCTCAGGCTCTGCACCGGCGCGCCGGCATTTACATTAACCGTCAGATCGATGTTTGCCCCCGTGCGCGTGCCTTTTGGCGTGATCGGGGGAGTGATCTTGCCCGGATCCTTGGCATTGCCGAGGAACCGCGGTCCGACCACCATCGGGAAGTTGAACTCGTACGTTCCGTTCTGGAACTTGAGAGTTTGCACGTATTGGATCTCGATGCGGACCTGAGCGCCTGGCGTGATGTTCGCCACGCTCTGGGTGAAGATGTTCGGCCTCTCCTGATCCAGGAGCGCTGTGGCCTGGCCTTGCGCCTTGGCGGCCTCGTAGATGCGTCTGGCCTGCTCCCTCTGCTTGATCACGCCTTCAACCACGCGGTCTCCGATGCGCATCGTCATGTGATCGACCGCCGCGTTCTCGGGCAGCGGGAAGGTGTAGACGGCTTCGATCGTTTGCTTAGCCGGATTGTGGAAGGTCTGCGTCACGCCAACGCGCGCGCCGAACCCTGAGACGTTGGCGACTACGCTGGTCCGCTCCAGCGGACACAGGTCGCCGACCTTTCCGTCTTTCTGGATAATCGTGAGCTGCCCCGGCTCAGGTTCCGTGGTGCCTTGCCGCACCTGAGCCTTGGCTTTTACGTCACTGCTCGAATGCTGACTCGCTAAAAACGCCGCTCCACCCAACACTGGAACCGCAAGTAAAACTCTCCAAACCATCGACGCACCTCGACCCTTCGGTCTCATATGGGATGTGTGGCGGCAAGCGACCGTTACGTTCGATTTTGTTGCATTTGCCTTCACCGCTGCCAATCTGGGCGGTCGGGCTGGCGTCCAGGCCATTGGGTCATAATTAACAGTCTCGTTCGGGGGTATAGCTCAGTTGGGAGAGCGCTTGCATGGCATGCAAGAGGTCAGGGGTTCGAACCCCCTTACCTCCACCAGAGGGTAATGGCGGCTGCGCCGCCGTGTCCACGAGCTGGGAGGCTGGTTGTAGGCTTTGACTTCCTTCCAAGTCGAATCAACCAACCCAGCCGATTGTCCTAAGCAACCGTGGGAAGCCCACGGTCGTTTCTCCTTTTGATGGTGATCCTTGGATTTGTCGCGATGAT
>JAXDKF010000047.1:0-19313 GCA_034667265.1 Fimbriimonadaceae bacterium | reverse complement strand
CAGGCATAGAAAGCGCGCGCCTTGAAGCGCAAGTGTTGGCCTCGCACGTTCTGCGCGTCGATCGGGCGTGGGTGCTTGCCCACCCCGAGCATGACTTTCCCGAGCTCGCCGGCGAGAGCGTTCTCGTGCGCAGACTCTCTCGAGAGCCGCTGGCCTACATCTTGGGATGGCGTGAGTTCTATGGCCGGCGCTTTGCAGTTCGACCAGGCGTGTTGATCCCGCGTCAGGAAACGGAGGTGTTGGTCGATGCCGCACTCGAGGTGGGCAGCGGAATGCAGAGGGCGAAGGTTCTCGACTTGGGAACGGGCTCAGGATGCGTCGGCATCACGCTCGCGCTCGAAAGAAAGGAGTGGCTCGTCGTTGCAAGCGACCTATCGTTTAGAGCGCTGCAGATCGCGGACGACAACCGCACCAGCTTGGGAGCCCACGTCCCGTTAGTGAACGCAGACAGGCTAGGGGCCTGGGGAAGTAGATGCTTCGATCTAATAGTTACGAATCCCCCTTATGTCGGCGAAGGCGAGGTGCTCATGCCGGAGGTAAGCAAGTGGGAACCGCGTGAGGCCCTCTATGCCGGAGATGCGGGCTTAGCCTTCTACAAAGCTTTGAGCGAGGAAGGCGGCCGGGTCCTTCGAGAGAGTGGCGTGCTTCTTACGGAACTTGGGATCAATCAGCTTGAGCCCGTGAGCGCCCTATTTGAATCTAGAGGTTGGAGGGTTCTGAAGACTTGGAAGGATCTTCTCGGAGTAGACCGAGTTTTGGCTGCTACCCCGCCTTAATAAATGCAAAGGGAGGACGCTAGCGAGCCTCCTCCCTTTAAAAGCCGATTCGAATTACCTTGATCGGCTCTTGCTGCTGCCTTGATTGCGGCGTCGGGTTTCCCAGCCTTTCTTAGCGGCTTCGCTGCGGTTGGAGCTGCCGCCACTGCTTCGGGATCCGCCTCGGCTGGAGCTTTCGCTCTTTCCGCTGTGACGTCCGCTGTTCTTGTTACTGTTGTTGTTTCTCGCCATTTCAAATAACCTCCGTGAAATTCCAGCAAAAGTGCTGGCACTGTTCATTCATCGCTGGTGACTTATCGACGCGATGAATTGTTCGAAAAATTTATTTCTTCGACTTCGCATTGCGTCGTCGAGTGGCCCAACCCTTCTTCGCGGCCTCACTTCTGCTCGACGTCGATTTGCTATGGCTCGCCTTTTGACCACCCTTGCGCATCGGGCTGTGATCTTCCGCCTTTCCTCTTCCTGATCCGGACTTTTTGCCGCCCTTCGTGACCTTGTTCACAGTCGCCCATGCTCTTCGTTCGGCTTCTTTGTCGCCGGCGCCCTTCTTCTCATATCCCTTCTCGATATGCTCGGCCATTCTCTTTTGCTTATCTGTGTATTTCGCTTTGCTGCCTCGTGGCATGGCGTCCTCCGTTTGTTTTGCACTTGAATCGTGCGTCTGCGTGTGGTGACTGGATGCAGTTGCGCAATGTTCGGACAATGGCTCACGCATGTCCTGCGAGTAATCTCGGTCCGTGGTCACAGTGCAGTGGATTGGAGACTCGGCGTTCGAGGCAGATCCGCCTTCAGGATGCAAGTTCACGATGGATTCGCACCCCGATTTTGGCGGCCAGGGCCGCGGACCGACACCGCTTGAAACCCTACTGTCGTCGATTGCGGCCTGTAGCGCAATGGATGTGATCGCGATCCTGAAGAAGAAGAGGCAGGTCGTGAGCTCCTATCGGATCGAGGTCGATGGAGATAGGCCGCCTCCGGGCGACTATCCGCGCCCTTTCAGCGCAATTCGGATCCACCACATCGTGTCCGGCGACAACTTGGATGAGGACGCGGTTGCCAAAGCCGTTGCTCTAAGCGATGAGAAGTACTGCACGGTCATCACAACGTTGCGTGCCTGTCCAAAGGTGACCTCGGATTGGATCATCGAAGTCGCGAGCGTGCCTAGCTAGCCGCCGCCCCACGCCGCAATCCTTCTATCACGACCGTGAACTCGCCTTTTCGAGGGACCTCCGACTCAGTTGGGACGTAGGGCAAGCGCGAGCGGTAAACCTGCTCATGTGCCTTGGTCATCTCTCTGCAGATCGCATAGCGGCGCTCGCCCAGTGCGGTGTGAGCGGACTCGAGCAAGGTGTTCAGTCGAAACTGGGATTCGAACAGAATCAACGTGTAAGGCGAGTCCTTGAAGTGAGCTAGCTCCGATCGGATCTCGCCCGCTTTCCGCGGCAGAAAACCGAGGAAAGCAAACCGCTGGCCGAAGAACCCGCTGAGGGTCAGCGCCAAAATCGGCGCGCTTGGCCCAGGAATGGCCTCCACCTTGATGCCCGCGTCGTGGCAGAGGTCGCATAAGATCGCGCCGGGGTCGCTAATCACGGGAGACCCGCCGTCGGTAAGGACCGCGGCCCGCGCCCCTCCATCGATTTCCGCTAAGTAACGCTCGATCTGCTCAGGGCGGGTGTGATCGTTGAGCACCCGCATCGGCTTCCGGATACCAAGATGGGACTGGAGCTTCCCGCTGATCCGGGTGTCTTCGACGAGCCAAAAGTCCGCGGAGGAAAGGGCTTCCTGGCCTCGCGGAGAGACATCCCCAAGATTGCCGATGGGCGTCGCCACAAGCACGAGACTCTCCTTCGTCGAGCTCACTTCCCTGCGGTTGTCGTTGGCGGCGCCGCTCCGGTGGTGCCGGCCGTAGCCTTCTTGCTGGCCGCGGCATCCTTCTTAGCTTGCTCTTCCGCCTGCCGCCGAAGCTCCGCTTCCTGCTTTTTGGCCTCCGCTTCCATCTTCACCTGCTCTTGCTTCTGCTCACGCCATCTCTTTAGCTCAGCCTCGATCGCCTTGGCGTCTGCATCGCTGATGTTCTTGGCCGCTTTAAGCTCGTCTAGGATCTTCAGGGTCGTGTCGTAGTTCTTCTGACCGCTCGCGGACGTAGTGTCGTTGTTTCCTCGGGAGGCTTCCTTGAGTTGATCGATAGCTTCCTTGGTTTTGCCCGTGTCCTTGTAGAGCTGAGCGAGCTCGACGCGCAAGTTCGGGCTCTCGGTGCCCTGCAGCGCCGCTTCGATGGCCTTGATTCGGTCGCCCGCCATCGCCTTCTGCTCTTCAGGCTTGGCGTTTTTGTAGACTTCCTCGTTCGCGGCGAAGAGGGCGAGCGCTCCAAGCCTCGCAGACGGGCCGTTGCCGGCTGCGACCTTCTCCGCTCTGCTCTGGATGTCAAGGAGCTTCTTCTTTTTCACGTCGGCCGACGCCGTGAAGTCGCCCGTAGCCTCGTGAAGGTCGAAGAGCAGCTTGTATCCCTCGTCCTTCCACTTGATCTGTGACTTGAGGGCGTCGAGAGCGGCCCTCAGCCGTTGAGGTCCTTCCTGCTGTCTCAGATCTTTGCGAAGCTGTTCCTTGTTTTTCTCAAAATCCTTCGGTAAGTTCTGAACGGTCTTGACCTTTTGAAAGATCGTTGTGGAGTTGAACTGGTCCATGGGCCGGCTGATTTCTCCATCCTTCAGCTCGAACAGCTCCTTGTAGCCGGGGAACTGCTTCAGCATGTTCGGGATGTTGGTTGTGTTCGTGGCCTTCTTGCCGGGAGGCGGCTTGGCCGTGTTGTATTTGCGAATCGCTTGGTCGAAGCTCATGCCGGCCTTGATGTCGGCGAGCGCCTTTTCGGCAAGTTTCTGACCTTCGGCGCCTGCTTTTCCCTCGAAAGCGATGCGCTTGACGCTGAGCTCGTTGTACGAGTTCTTCAGATCCTCATCGGTGATGGTCGTCCCGTTGTTGAACTTCTCGGCGAGGCTCCTATTTGCGATCTCCGCAAGGATCAACTCGTGGCGGGCAGCGTCCGCTAACGCGTCGTCGAATTGCTGGACGAAGTCCTTGTGCTGGTCTTCTACGCTGATCCCATTCTGAGCTTTGAATGCCGTCTCGAATTCCTGTTCAGTCGCGTTCGGCTTCAGCTTTCCGTTCTGCCTGAGCATATCCTTGAAGGTTTGGATCTGCTGCGCCCACAGGCTCGGAATGGCCTCCTGCGCCTTCTTATCGTCCATCTTGATGCCGTTTTGGGCGGCCAGCTCCAAGGTCGCAACGTGATCCATGACGTTGCCCACGGCGCCAGCGTAAGCGTTCGCCTCGTCGGCCGGTCCGTAAGTGTCCGCCGTCCTGTCTGAGCTGTTGCGGGATGCCGCCGCCAACCTATCCATCTGCAGCGCGGTAGCTTTGAAACCGCCGAGCTCGGCTACTACCGGACTGGTATCGAGATTTTCGTTTCTGGCTCCCCTGGCGCAGCCGGGGCCCTGGAAGAGGGCGCTGGCGATAAAGCCCATGAGCAGCACGGCGAAGCAGCCAACGCCCCAGCGCTCTACGAATTTGCGAGTTGTTTCTATCGACACGTTAGGAAGTACCTGCCTAAAAGGCGATCCTGAGTATGACACGCGCCTTTTCAGCACGCGCATTCGTCAGGAATCCATGGACTAGTAGACACAAAGCACGTATAATGCGTCTACGGTCTTGTAGAAACAACGCAACGGAAGTCCGTCGCGTTCCAAGGAGCAATCGAATGGCGAAGGGTCTCACCAAGCGGCAGCAGATGATATTGCAATACGTCCTGGATTACATCCAGAAGGAAGGCTTTCCTCCTTCCATCCGGGAAATCGGGCGAGACTTCAAGATCGGATCGTTGCGCGGAGTTACCGTTCACCTGGATGCCCTGGAACGAAAAGGCTACATCACCCGCGCCAACACTCCCCGATCGATCCGCGTCATCCATCCTTCGCTGCAGCCCTCCAACAGAGTGGTGATGTTGCCACTTGTCGGTTCCATCGCCGCCGGTGTTCCTATCGAAGCTCAGGAGCACGTGGAAGACATGATCCCGGTTCCGGCCGAGATGGTGCGAAACGTCTCGAGCGCGTTCCTGCTTCGCATTAGGGGCGATTCCATGATCGGCGACGGCATCCTTCCGCGAGACCTCGTCGTGATCAAGCCGCAGCAGACCGCAAACCACGGAGACCTGGTTGCCGCTCTTCTCGGAGATGAGGCCACCGTCAAACGGATTCACTTCGACGCCAACAAAGCTGTGCGCCTGATGCCCAGCAACCCTTCGTACGAGCCTATCGTGGTCGACAGCGAGGATGCTCGCGTCATCGGCAAGGTGGTCGGTCTCATCCGCGACTACGAAGGCATGGCGTTCTAGCTTTCAAAGAGCACCCACGCAAAGAAAAGGCCGGCGCTTAGCCGGCCCTTTTCTTGTCTGAGTCGGAGCTTAGAAACGGGGCTTAACGTGCCAAGTGGTGCCTTCCGGCGTGTCCCGCAGCTCGATGCCCATGCCCGCTAGCTCTTCGCGCACCGCGTCCGCCTTGGTAAAGTCCTTCGCCTTCTTGGCCGCGTTGCGCTCTTCCACCTTGGCGTTGACGAGAGCCTCATCGACGTGAGTGGCCTTGTAGTCGCCGCACGGCTCTTCGTCGTAGCCATTGTCGTAACGGACAACGCCCAGCAGCCCGTTCACTCGGTCCAAGAACTCCTTGCCGGAAGTAGCCGAGGCCGCGCTCATCGTATCGCCCTCGCGGAGGATCACCCGAGTGCCTTCTAGCGCCTTCGCCAATGCAACAGCGGTGTTGAGGTTGTCGCACATCGCCGCGAGCGTCGCGTCGTAAAGGTCACGCAGGTCTGGGCCGATGGCGTCTTCACCCGGCCTGTTCTCTTTGAGCGCTTTCTCGATGTGCGTGCCGCTCGTTCGGAACCTCTCCACGTTCTTGTTCGCGTCCTCAAGCGTTTGCATGGTGAAGTTCAACGGCTTTCCGTAGACCCCGGAAATCAGCGCATATCGCACCGCCAGGGCGTCGGCGCCTCGCTCGTCCACAAGCTCCTCGACCGTAAACAGATTGCCGATACTCTTGGACATCTTTTCGCCCTCCACCTGGAGGAACGCGGTGTGGACCCAATGGTTAGAGAACGGCTTTCCTGTTAGGCCCTCGGATTGGGCGATCTCGCACTCGTGGTGGGGGAATCGCAGGTCCTCGCCGCCTGCATGCAGGTCCAACGTGTCTCCGAGGAGCTCGCGGGCCATCGCGGAGCACTCGATGTGCCAGCCAGGAAAGCCCCAATTCCACGGGCTGAACCACTGCATGAGATGCTTGGGGTCCTTTTTCCAGAGGGCGAAGTCCGCCGTGTGGCGCTTATTGTCGTCCGTGACCACGTCTCGAACGCCCACCATGAGCTGTTCCTGGTTCACGTTGCCGGAGAGCTTGCCGTACTCGGGGAAAGACCGCACGTCGTAATACACGCCGGTGGGGGTCTCGTACGCGTGGTTCTTCTCGATGAGAGCTTCGATCATCTTGATCTGCTCCGCCATGTACTGAGTCGCGCGGGGGCGCGTGAGAGGCTCTTTCAGGTTCAAGCGGCTCCAGTCGCCTTTCAATGCTTGGATGTAGTGCTCGGCAAGATCCCAGACGCTTGCGAACCGCTGCCCCTCGCGAGCGAGTGCCTTCGCCATCCGATCCTCGCCGGCCATGTCGGCCACGTCGTCCTGCGTGAGGTGCCCCACGTCCGTGATGTTGGTGACGTAGCTGACCTTCCATCCCAGAGCTTCCGCCGTCCTGATAATGAGGTCCGCCGTGAGAAAGGTGCGGAAGTTGCCGATGTGCGCGTACGAGTAAACCGTCGGCCCGCACGAATAGAAACGAAGGTGCTCGGGCTCTAACGTCTTGAGCTCTTTCACCTGGCGGGAGAGGGTGTCGTAAAGTCGAAAAACCGGCTTGGACATCGGGATCAGGATGTTACCGGTTCAAGCCTTCGGTCCCGAGACCGGCCGATCGGGATCCAGCAGGACCTGGAGCGCGCCCGGATGCAGCTCAATGCATGCCGGCGTTCTCCCAACCACATGGTCGTCGCAGTGCACGATCGAACGGTGCGGCGATTCGATCTCGATCCTGCGGCCGCAAAGGACCTTCACTTTAGGCAGCTCGGTGTGGCGCTCCGCCCGGATCGCCCTCCAGTAGCGCAGGAGCTCGTGCCGATGGAGGTCGCCAAGGATCACGAGGTCGAAGACGCGATCGTCCACCTTCGCATCTGGCGCGACGGGGATACGGAGGCCGATCCTGTTTGTGTTGGCGGCGGTGCACATGACCGCCCGCTCCTCGAGCACCTTGCCGTCGACAATTAGCTTGATCCTTCGCGAGCGCATCGAGAACGCGACAAAGAGGACCGCGCGCAACGCGTGAAAGGGGTTCTTGTCAGCCTTCCCATGGATGGCCAAAGCATCGGAAAACAGCCCCACGCCCGCGGATTCCGTGAAGTATTCGCCGGCGACGAAGCCTAGGTCCACCGCATGAGGAACTCCTTTGCGGAGTGCCTGGATGGCGTCGGGCAATTCCATGGGGATCCCGAGCGCAGTGGCGAAGTTGTTGGCCGTGCCTTGCGGGATAATGCCCACTGCCATCTCAGAGTGGGCGATTTGTTGAACCGCATGGTGGATCGTTCCATCGCCACCGGCAAGCGCTAGCCGCGGCTCACCCGCATCCCTCAAACCTTTAATAACTTCCCGGACATGCTCCGGCGAAGTCGTCTCGACGACACGCACATCGAGTCCTAGCTCCTCGCACAACTTTCGCAGTTTGTCAGGGCTTGCATGCCGGTGGAGCTTTCCCGCTTTGGCATTCACCAGGAGCGGCATGGCTCGGGTTGCTGCCGACGATCCCTGCACTTTCTCTTTCGCGCTGGTCGTCTGTTCAGCCATAGAGCCTTACGGGCGCGCATGCGCCCAACGTAGGAATCGGCAGCCACTGTTTCGTGTTCCGTGGGCCAGGCGAAACATTATCTCGATAAGGCCTATAACGATTACTAGGTTTTCGGTATTTATGCCTGGAAAGCTTGCTGTAGGGATCGCTATGCATCTAATCTCCCTTCACGCGAACGGATTCGCGCGTAGATCGGTCCGCAAAGGCCTGCGCAAGAGGCGCTAGGCCTAGCGGCACCCCGGCCGATCTGCGCCATGTAGGGAGGCATCAATGCGCAAACCAAGGGGTCTGCGGCCATGCGATCGGCCGCTGTCATTACATAACACTGCTAGAAAGGCCCCCGGTTTTTCTTTTTCCAAGGCCCTGCGGCACGGACTCTTCGCTACAGCCTTGTTCCTGCCGTTCGGCTCGGCGCAGGCAACCTCCCTTACTCGGAGCGCCGAGGATGTCAACGCCCTCGAAGCGATCTATCTGGGCCCACTGAACAGCTATCAAGAAGGACAGACCACAAGCGGCGTCCGCTATATCATCACAAGAACTCAGAGTGATCCTGCATATAGTAATCGTTATATTAGCTACGGCTCGCTCCGTGATACGGTCCGCATCCAGTTCGATCAGCCCATGTCGGCCGTGGGCGCAGATATCCTCATTTCCGCGTTCACGACACTGGGCAACTACAACGAAGTGGGAGGATCGGGCTCCATGGTGTGCGTCGGCGAGAGCGGCTACTACGGAGTGGTAGCCGAGGGAGGCGGGATCCATGAGGTCACGTTTGTTACGGATTCCGGCCCCCTCGAGATCTCTCGTCTGGACTTGCGACCAGCCCCAGTAGCAGCGGATGACACGATCACCACCTACCAAAATGCCTCGCGAGGCTTCGATCCGGGCACCATCCTGACCAACGACAAGCACGTTGAAGCGGTCCTGCTCGTCTCCCCGCCCTCGCATGCGGATCTGTTCGAGCTCCATGTGGACGGCTCGATGGCCTATCGCCCGGCAAAGAATTTCTGCGGCGAGGACTCGTTCACCTATCGCGTCACCAACGGTAACGGCGCCTCGGTCTCTCTGCCGGCTTCGGTCACCCTCAAAGTTCTGCAGGCCAACTGCCCTCCGTCATTTTCGAAAGGCGCCGACGTCGTCTGCATTCAGAATTGCGGTCCCCAGACGATGTCGGCTTGGGCAACCAACTTATCCGCCGGTCCAGAGCAGGAAAGCACGCAACATCTCACGTGGGAAATATCGACGGACAACACGGGGCTGTTCGCCTCGCTTCCTTCGCTCGATGAAATTGGGACCCTATGTTTCGAGCCCGCTTACAATGCGAGCGGGGTGGCCACCGTCACAGCCAGGCTTCGCGATGACGGCAGCACCGAGAATTTCGGCCAAGACGCTTCGGAGACGCAGACGTTCACGATCACGGTCCAAGCCGTCGAGCAGCCGCCCCTCCTCGAGTCCATCTTCGACTGCGTCGTTCGACAGGGCGATACGCTTTCGATCCGAGCAAGAACCCGGGACGGACTGAATCAAGCGGAGTTCTCCCTGGAAGAGGCGCCCCCAGGCGCCACGATCGAGCCCGCAACGGGACGGATCAGCTGGGTTCCCCAAAACGCCGATCCGGAGCAGCTTCACCAGTTCGTCGTCAAAGCGACCACGCTTGGGCCTGAGCGCCTTGCAAGCACAGCCTCGTTTAACGTGGAAGTCCTGGCGCCTCCGAGACCACCGAGAGTATTGGCGATCGCGGATCAGAAGGCAAAGCCTGGCGTAGGCGTGCGGCTCAAGATTGCGGCGCATCCCAACGGCAATCTCCGCTACTCGCTGGCGAAGGGCTCTGAAGGGGCAGCGGTGAACCCGAAGACGGGAATGTTTTACTGGAAGCCAAAGGTCGCAAGCGCAGGACGCTCCTATCGCTTCGCGGTCGCCGTAGCCGATGCGGATGTCCCGGGTCTAACAACGGTCCGGACATTTGCCGTGCACGTGGGCAAGGCCATCTTTTTTGCTCATCGGCCCGCTCGGCGCATGATCGCTAAGGCGAAGTCCAAGGTCTATCTGGCTCGAGCTCCGGGCGAGACCGCCGGCCATGCGGCAATGATCATTGGCACCCCTGCTAGAGCCAAAGCCAAGTAAGCCACGTCTCCGCAAAAAGTAAAAGAGCCTCAGACTGGGTCTGAGGCTCTTTTGTGTTGGGGAACACAAATTTAGTGGCGAGCGGAGGCAACCGCCCGCCGTTTTCGGGAGGGCAATGTGAAGTCGCCCTGCAAATCTATTACGCATGCGCGATCCTGCAAGTTACGACGTTTTTGAAAAAATTTCGTCAATTTCATCAACCGCTGCAGGTTGATGCTGTGCGGATGGAGGCAGGGGGATTCGAACCCCCGACCCCCTGCTTGCAAAGCAGGTGCTCTCCCACTGAGCTATGCCCCCGAAGTTAACGGGAGGTCAAATTCTACCGCTGCAGGCGGTTGAGCAGGTCGAACGCCTCACCGCTGCCGTATGATCTGTTAAGCCGATGACCTCACTTCTTCTCTGCCTCACATTGTTTCAAGCCAAAGGCGCGGGCCTCGCCCCTCCCGAGAAACCCCTTTATCGATTTGTGGCCTACGGGGACACGCGGGGGAGAAGCGCAACCGATTACGACATGACCGTGCAGAAGGAGATCATCGCAAGGGCGGCCGCGCTCAAGCCGAACTTGATCCTTCAAACAGGTGATCTCGTGTTCGACAGCAGCGTCCCGGAGCTCTGGACCCAGTTCGATGAGGCTATGCAGCCGATCTGGGCCGCAAAGATCCCGTACTATCCCGCGCGCGGCAATCACGACAACATGGGCGTGAGCAACTATGAGCCGTTCCTGCAGGAGAAGATCGTGCCCAAGTGGCAGGGCGTCAGGCCAGGTGGCAACCTCTTGAACTATGCCGTCGACAAGGCCCCGCTTCGGTTCATAGCGATCGACACGGAATCGGCGACCAACTCCGCGTCAACCCAATACGCTTGGCTGGAATCTGAGCTTTCTGACGCCGTCGCCAAAGGACTGGCTCCTATCGTGTTCTTTCACGTTGCCATTCACACGAACGGCAATCACGGGCCGGATCTCAGCAAGCGAGCCGACCTCGAGCCCTTATTCCAGAAATATGGAGTGATCCTTGCCTTCCAGGGACACGACCACATCTACTACCGTACGCGGCGTTTCGGCATCGTTTACGTAGTCACGGGAGGAGGCGGGGCGCCGCTTTACAACCTCCACGCCGGCCGCGATCCTCGCGATCCTGCCGATCCTGGTTCCGTGGATTGGCCCGATGTCTCCGCCAAGGCCTATCACTACTGCGTCTGCGAGGTCTACGCGGATCGGATCGACTTCACCGCCGTTGCCCTTCGAAACGTGCCTGGGGCCGCGCCCATAGACCGATTCAGCATCCCTCTGGCGCTTAAATCGGGAGACCGTTCGAGGAAACGTGGGAAACTGCATGCGTGGAAATCCAGGAGCCGACGCTGACGCCTGAGGGCGGTGGACCCCCGCCCATCGTTCGCGTCAAGGACCTCGTCAAGGTCTACCCGGGCGACATCAAGGCGGTCCAAGGGGTTTCGTTCGAAGTGGCTGAGGGCGAGTTCTTCGGATTTCTGGGTCCGAACGGCGCCGGCAAGACCACGACGATGAACATGCTCGTCAACCTGGTCAGGAAGACGAGCGGCTCCGTTACGATCGACGGCATCGACATCGACAAGAACCCACGCGAGATCTATAAGCGCATCGGCTTCGCTATGCAGGAGATCGGTTTGGACGAAACGTCCACGGCGCGGGAGATGTTCCAGCTTCATGGGAGGCTCTATCACCTTCCCAAACAGAAGATCGACAGCCAGATCGACCGGCTGCTCAAGCTGGTGGAGCTGGAGAAGGTGGCCGACCGCTTTGCCTCGACCTATTCCGGAGGCATGCGTAGGCGGCTCGATCTCGCGCTTTCCCTAATCAACGAGCCAAGGGTCCTCTTCCTCGACGAGCCTACGCAAGGCCTGGACCCTCATGCCCGGCAGCTCATCTGGAACCATTTGCGAGAGCTGAATCGGGGCGGCATGACGGTGTTCCTCACGACCCACTTCATGGATGAGGCGGAGGCGCTCTGCGACCGCATTGCCATCATCGACAAGGGCCAGATCGTCACATGCGGAACGGTTGGAGAGCTGCTGGCCCAGCATTCCGCGAAGAACCTGGAAGAGGTGTTCCTAAGAACCACGGGAAGCAATCTCGGCAACGAAGAAGTGAACTTAAACGCCCCCGATCCTTACGCGAGGGCGAGGGGATAGCGGAGGGTGAACTGTGAGCAGTGGGCTGTAAGCGGTGAGGGAGAGATCACACCGGCTTAACAGCTCTTTCGAAAGCGATTTACGATTTACGATTTACCATTTACCGCCATGAGCACCACCTTCTTCTCCGACTGGTACTACCTCTCGATCCGGAGCATCAAGCAGATTTGGCGTCCTTTGCTGGCCCTGATCCCCTCGCTGTTCATCCCGATCTTCTTCTTCCTCGTGAACTCGGCTTCGATGGCCGCGTTTGCAACCGTGAAGGGATTCCCCAACGTGTCCTATCGCGATTTCATCGCGCCGGTGGCGATCTTCACCGCCATTTTCTTCTCGGCTGGGAACGCCGGCATCGAGCTCGTCCAGGACATCTCGAATGGCTATTTCAAGAAGCTTCTGATCATGCCGATCAACCGATTAGCTATTTTGTTTGGCAAATTTTCGGAAGTTGCGGTGCAGGCTGTGTTCCAAGGTGGGATCGTCGTGGTCCTGCTCTTCCTTGTCGGCGTTAGGTTCAAGACTGGCTTCCTTGGAATCTGCGCCGCCTTTGGGATTTTGATCCTGTTCGCGATGGCTTGGAGCTGCATCAGCATGATCTCCGCGCTGCGCACGCAGAACGCCCGGCTGGTCCAGTCTCTGTTCGTCGTGGTCTTTCCGTTCCTCTACCTGACCACCTCGCAGGCGCCGATGAAGCTCCTGCCGCCCACTTTCCAGGTGCTCGCCACTTGGAACCCAGTGACCTACATCATCGAGGGTGTCCGGGCGCTCGTGTTGGGCAGTTGGAGCGATCCTCGGATCTGGCAGGGCTTCGCGGTCGCGGCGAGCCTCTTCGTGATCATGACAACGATCACGCTGTTCTCCTTCCGAAAGGCTCTGAAGTAATCGCGGCGACCGCCAGGAGCCAGAAGGCCGCTAAGTGCCGGGAGGCAACCGGCTCGCCTGATTCAGAAGATCTCGTGCGGCCCAACTTGCGGCCTTTCCGACGTCATATTTCCTCACTAATTTCAATCCCTTGATGGCTCTTTCGGAGAGGGGCAGGCCCTTGAGCACAACAAGATGTTCGAGTATTAGGCAAGCGCGCACGTAGACCAAATACGAATGACTCGGATCGTAAAGGAGGTCTATGTTTTTCTCCAGGTACTCGCTACGACCCATCGCAACCATAGCAGCGTAGAGACTGGGGAGCACGGCCGGTTCAGGCTCTCTTGCTAGCCTGGCCTCAATCAGTTCGATAAATCGTTGCTCTCCGGTTCTGCAGAGGGCATCAACCGCATAAGCGCGAACGCACCAATAGCGATCTCTAGCGATTGCATGCTCCAGAGCAGCGACGCTAGCCTTGGTTCGATGCTCGCCAAGACTTGACGCAGCCGAGGCTCGCACAACCCAGTCCTTGTCTACCCGCAAGGCATGAATCAGGGCCGGCACATCGCTCTTGGTACCCACCTCCCCCAGCACTTCTGCCGCGGCATTCCGGACAAAGGAATTCTTCGCATTGAAGCCGATGCGAGCTGCCGGGCAGTTTCCGGCTTGCCGAATTCCCAGAGCGCCTCCAGAATCCACACTCTAAGCGAGCTGTTCCGATGGCCTAACAGCTCCAGAAGAAGTCGATCCAAACCAGGCTTCCGAGCCTTTACGAGATCCTGGATCTCAGCTGGCCCTTCTCCGTCAGGCAAGTCCAAGACAGCTCGAGCAAGACGGCGTGCTTCGAAGGACAGCATGGCAACCACATTCTGCTGTAACGCAACCTAGGACTGGCCAACGGGTTGAAATCAAGGTTCCGACAGCATCGCAAACACGAGACCCCGCGGGCGTTTCGCAGACGCAGTTAACGGAGGCAGAGCCACGCGTCACTTACTCACCCCATTCAAAGTCCCCAAACTCGTTCTCCTCCGACGTCATGGTGAGAGGCGCATCGCTTTCCATGGCGGGTAATTCGTTGTCGCCCTGCCCTTCACTAAATAGCCAAGTCTTATTGAACGCGATCCGCTCCGGCGCGGAGTTCTGCGCGTGCTCCATCGCAGCCAAATGCACTTTGTTCTTGCCGAACCTTGTGTTCACCTTGTCGACAGCCTGGCTAAACCGTCCCCGCTGAATAGATGCATCGAAAAGCGAAGGGGTCACAGCCTCCTCGGTCAGGAGGTCGTGGATAGTCACGCCGACCATGCGAGGTGAGAGGAAGTCGCGGCCTTCCCACGCCTCCAGCAAGTACTCAGTCATCGTCACCGAGTCTTGGGTCGGAGGC
Organism: Fimbriimonadaceae bacterium; assembly: GCA_034667265.1. Classification (GTDB taxonomy): domain Bacteria; phylum Armatimonadota; class Fimbriimonadia; order Fimbriimonadales; family Fimbriimonadaceae; genus JANYLD01. Next base: position 5,076 of record JAXDKF010000047.1, on the reverse strand, counting down.
AGCCGCAGCCGAGTCGTCCAGGTTCGTTTGAACCCGCCAACGTGTACGTCCATCCCTTGAGCCCAAAGGTTCTCCGAACGGAGCCGCGCCGCGGCTTTGTGAAGGAGCCGAAGCAGCACCTCGCGACACCCTTCATCGGTTCTATGCACTGGCGCCAGCACGTGCGAATGCCCAAGGCTCTTCCGCTCGCGCGGCTCATGCTCCACCTCGTAGCCACGAAGGAGGAACCACCACCGATCTCCAACCACCGACCCAAACGCCGCCGCCAATTCCTGGCGAGAAGCCGCGCACATCTGCTCCGAGGTGAAGATCCCGGCGCCGTTCAGGCGAACCTGCATCCGCTTGTTGATCCCTGCAAAATCGGTCAGCTTCAGCTCGTGCAACCGGCCGGGCAAGTCATGGGCTTCCAGCACCGTCAGCCCGTCCGGCTTCTGCATATCGCTGGCCACCTTTGCCAGAAACACGTTCGGCGCGATGCCGATCGACGAGGTCAGGCACTCCCCCACGCGAGTCCGTATAGCTTCCTTCATGCGACCGGCCAGCTCCACAGCCCGCTCCGGCGTCCGCTCCTCCCCGATGAGCCGAAAATACATCTCGTCGATAGAAGACACCTTGGCAACCGGGAGCACGGACTCGGCTACCTCAATAATCCGGTTGTGGTAGGAGACGTAGATCGTGTGGCTCGCATCGATCAGCTGCAGGTCCGGGCACATGACCTTGGCTTCCCCGATCTGGGTTCCCGTCTTGATGCCAAACCGCTTCGCCTCATACGAGGCGGCGATCACAAATGACGTGTCCGCCATGACCGGCACCACCGCGATGGGTTTGCCCCTCAGCTCAGGCCGCTCTTGCTGCTCGACGGAGGCAAAGTAGGAGTTCAGGTCTAAGAAGAGGACCCGAAGTGGCCGCTGGTCTCGAAGCATGAATGGTAGAGACTCGTCTACCATAGCCAAATTATACGTTCGTCAGCGCCCGCTATTTCGCAGGGCCAGCCAACGAGATGGGAAAGGCGGGCCAAATAGCGGACACTATACGGCAAACGAAATTCGCTCAAGGAGCCGTCAAGCTGTAAGATAGATACACGAGGGAGCCTTATAACATGCACTACAGAGAACCATCGATCCGCCGCCTTGGTCAAGACCTGGCTCCGAACGGCCAAAACGACGCTCAAAATGAGCAGGGGGGCCGGCGATCCGACATTATGGAGTTCGGAGGCGACGGGATCGCCGACCACAACCCGCTCGAGTTCGAAGTTTGCAAGGGCCTGATCTGTCCGCTGGACTGATCAGGCCTTGCGGGCCAGCTTGGCCTCTCCGATCACTGTCCACGTCTCGGCGGTTGGCTCGACCTGTTGCTGCATCCCGCCCGCTCCACCGTTCTTTTGCTCGATCGTGAGGGTGCAAGACCCATCGGCGTTCCTTGCGTAGGTCGTCCGCGTGACCATCCCGCCTTGGGGCAGCGAGACCATGACCAGCTTGTTGGCGGTTAATTCGCCAAACTCCTCTCTAGGCGTTGAAGCTGCGCTGTCGAATGTCCACGCGTGGTACTTGCCTCGCGTCCGATCCCAACCCGTCATCATCGTGCCCACGAAATCAGGCTCGTTCGCAGCCTTCATAACGTAGCTCATCTTGTGGTAGGTGCCGCCCGCGTAGGCTTCCTCCACGACCGTCATATCCCAGGCCTGCGACTCCTGCCCAGGCACGTTGAGCGTCATTCTGCCGGTCCAGGTGCCCGCGTACTTGTTCAGGGCCTCCATCTGCCTCGGGACTGCGCCTTCCGGTTCTGGCGCTGCGCTGGTCTGATCCTGCTGGGCTCCCGCGATAGCGGCCGCCAATACTGCGAAAGCAATGAAAAATCGCTTCATTTAAAACCCCCTCCTTCTAATAGCCCATTTTAACTGAGCCTCGGGCAACTCCTAGCTGCAAGATATCCCTGAAACGGGAGATCGCCCACGCGTCAGACGTGTGGTCTCGCAGGATCGTACGCAGAAATTCGTGGCGTGGTTAGCACCCTTGCAGACGGGGCTTTTGAACCTGCCACAGCCCACTCTCAAAGGTACACTCCGCTCCCCAATGGACCTGCGGAGCACGCTCAATCTGCCCGACGCCGAGTTCTCCATTCCGATGAAGGCGAACTTGCCCGCGCTGGAGCCTCAGATCCAGGCAAAGTGGGACTCCGACTCCATTTATCACCAGCTCCAGAAAGCCCGCGCCGATGCGCCCTCGTTCGTGCTGCACGACGGGCCACCGTACACCAACTCGCCCATCCACATCGGGACGGCCCTCAACAAGATCCTGAAGGACTTCGTTGTGAAGTCGCGCACGATGATGGGCTACCGAGCGCCGTACGTGCCCGGCTTCGACAACCACGGCCTCCCGATCGAGCAGAGCGTGATCCGCAAGTTCGTGGATCGGATCAAAGCCGAGGCGAAGGTCGAGCCCAGCGCGACCGCGAAGCGCTTGGGCCTAGAGGCGCCGGTGTCGGAGGGAAGCGTCGCCAACTGCCTGCGATCGCCGCAGAACCTGGGCGAGTTCCGGCGGGCCTGTCGAGAACACGCGCGGGAGTACCTCGACGTGCAGACCGCGCAGTTCAAACGGCTTGGCATCTTCGGCCTCTGGGAAAAGCCTTATTCGACCATGCAATTCCGGTTCGAAGCGGAGATCATCCGGATTTTCCGCCGCATGGCCGAAGGCGGCTATGTGTACCGAGGTCTGCGACCCACGCTGTGGAGTCCGACCTCGCGCACGGCCCTAGCGGACACAGAGATCGTTTACCAAGACCACGTCAGCACCTCGATCTATGTGCGCTTTCCCCTGCAGGAAGATCCGAACAAGGTCCTGAAGGACTACGAGAACGTCCACGCGGTGATCTGGACCACGACACCCTGGACGATCCCCGCCAACTTGGCCGTCGCCTTTCATCCAGACCTCGTCTACGCCTTGGTGGAAGTCCCGCCGGCGCATGGGCTCGAGAAAAAGCCCACTACTTACATCGTTTATGGCGGGCTGGTCGAGCATGTGGCCCAGAAGCTTGGCTGGACCGATTACAAAGTGCTCGGCCTTGTCGACGGCGTGAACTTCGACCACATGGTCTTCAAGCACCCGATCTTCGACCGCACGTCGCTAGGCGTGCTCGCCGATTACGTAACCACCGAGGACGGCACCGGTCTGGTCCACACGGCGCCGGGCCATGGTCGTGACGACTTCTTCACGGGCATGCGATACAAGCTGCCGATCCTCTGCCCAGTAGACGAGCGCGGAGTGCTCACCTGGGAGGCGGGGGAATTCGAAGGTGTGTACTACAAGGATTGCGACAAGGTCGTGGTCGAGCGACTCAAAGAGCTTGGCAATCTTCTTCACTCGGAGAACTTCACGCACAGCTATCCGCACGCCGAGCGCGATGGGCAGCCCGTGATCTTCCGCGCGACGGAGCAATGGTTCGTAGCGATCGACCACAACGGCCTGCGCGCTCGCATGCTTGAAGAGATCAACCCCATCCCGATCGAGAGGTTCGTGGAGAGCGAGGTTCGTCCCGGCAGCCATAAGCACAAGGGCGTGAGCTGGGTGCCGGCGGCAGGCTACAACCGCATCTCCTCCATGGTCGCAGGACGGCCTGATTGGTGCATCTCGCGGCAGCGGCCCTGGGGCGTGGGCATCCCCGTCTTCTACGGCAAAGAATCCCGCAAGCCGGTGCTCGATGGCGTGGCCATCGAGGCTGTGGCAAGGCTTGTGGAGAAAGAAGGCTCGGACGCGTGGTTTGAGAAGGACGCGGACGAGATCCTGCCCCAAGGCTATGCCCATCCCGATACGGGAGAGACCGAGTTCACAAAAGAAACCGATGTCCTCGACGTGTGGTTCGACAGCGGATCGACTTCCCTATGCGTTCTCGAAGGCAATGTTGAGCCCGAGTGGAAGGAAGTCTGGCCGGCTGACGTCTACCTCGAGGGCTCCGACCAGCATCGCGGCTGGTTCAACTCGTCCCTTGTGATCGGCACCGCGATCAATGGCGCACCGCCTTACCGGCAAGTGGTCACCCACGGCTTTGTAACCGACAGCCAGGGCCGCAAGATGTCCAAGCGTCTGGGCAACGTCGTCGATCCGGTGGAAGCCTCAGACAAGTACGGCGCGGATGTTGTCCGCTACTGGGTTGCCAGCGTCGACTACGCGAACGACGTCCCCTGCTCAGACGAGTTGCTCAAGCAGGTAGGAGAGCACTACCGGACCGTCCGCAACACCCTTCGATTTCTTCTCGGCAATCTCTCGGATTTCGATCCAAGCGCGCCCAAGCCGATGATCTTGGATCTTGACGAATGGGTGATCGAGCAGGTGGATCTGCTCGTAGCCGATTGCGTCGACGCTTACCGACGTTACGACTATGGCCAGTTGATCACGTCCGTGCACCACCTGTGCGTCAACGAGCTTTCCCGGTTCTATCTCGACTCGATCAAGGACCGCATGTATTGCGATGGCAAGGATTGGCCCACCCGCCGCTCGGGCCAATGGGCGTGCCACTACGCTCTTGTGAAGCTGACCAAGCTCCTTGCGCCCGTGATCGTACACACCGCGGAGGAGACCTGGTCGCGCACGCCAGGCGTGCAAGGAACGGTCCACGCCGCTATCTTCGACGTGCCAACCGACGAGCGGCTGGAGGAGATCGAAGGCAGCAATCTGCAGTGCCGCTTCGCGACGCTTCTCGAGATAAGGGCGCGGGTGTTCGCGGTGTTCGAAGGTTGGAAGCAAGCGGCGGGCATCAAGGACAGCCAGGATGTCATTGCGACCCTTTCTGAAGCAGGAAACGATTTGGAAGTGTTGAAGTCGTTCACATCCGAGGAGTTGGCGACGTACTTCAAAATGAGCTCGGTGGAACTGCGGGAGGGCCCTTCCGGGGTCCAGTTCAAGCCAAGCGAATACCTGAAATGCGAACGCTCACGACTGCGCCGCCCCGACGTCGAGCTTGTTGCTGTGCCGGGCGCGGACCAGCCTGTGCCTCTCACTGCACGAGATCGGAGGGCGATCGGCCTCTGAGGGGCCGCCGGAACCGCATGCAGTGCCGCATTCTCGTGCGCAGGCGTAAGGT
>JAXDKF010000046.1:0-8884 GCA_034667265.1 Fimbriimonadaceae bacterium | reverse complement strand
CGGGTTCGATCAGCGAAGCGTGTACCTCTTCCGGTGTGAGTGCAACTGCGTCCCGGCGCGCAGGCTGCTGGAGGGGTAGGCGAAACGGGTTCGCCAGCGAGTGAGGCACCCGCTGGTACGGACTAGTGGCTTGATTGAATGCGCGGACTAGGTCACTTCGCACTTCGAGGACGAGTGAATCGCTCGCGCCGGAATCTCGCAGGTGCTTGTAGAAGGCGCGCACTTGCAGAGGATCGATGCCGGACAGAGGCCAATTTCCGAGGTGGCTTGCAACGTACTTCCGGAATCGCCCTGTTCGCGCCGAGATCGTGGACTCGCCGATCGTCTCTGGCCAGTCGTTTCGAGCAAGCCAATCAAACCATTCGCCGAGAGTAGGTTCCTGTGTCCGACGAAGTGCGGCAACGCGCTCACCCCGCTGGAGCCCTTTGAGGAAGTCCTTGCCCTCAGTCTTGGTTGAGAAAAGGCGGGAGAGGCGTCGCCTCTGGCCCGTGTCTGTGCGATGGGTGTACTGGACTCGCCACTTCCCTGCGTGTCGTCCTGTCAAGATTTCACGGCATGATCCGTCGTTGTTGTCTGCTCGCTGTGCCATGACCAATCAATAGATCATACGCGTTTGAGAGACCAAATGAGAGACGAACCATGCAACGGTGGCACAGGAGAACGCCTGAAAGGCGATTCTGAATCTGAAATATTGGAGCCCTCAACGAGAATCGAACCCGTGACCTCTTCTTTACCAAAGAAGTGCTCTACCGCTGAGCTATGAGGGCCTGCAGAAAGCGGCAAGCGTAGAGCACTGAGCGTTGAGAATCTCATCCGCTGTAAGCTCGTTGCTTGTCGCTCAGAAGAAGGCTATGCCTGTATTGGTGCTAAGAAGGACTCTTAACGCTCAACACTTACGCTTAACGCTTCCTCACGTGGGCAGAGTAGGATTCGAACCTACGTAGGCTCTCGCCGACAGATTTACAGTCTGTTCCCATTGGCCACTCGGGCATCTGCCCAGGAACGGAGGCAAGTTATACCCTGAACCGACTCGAAATCAGGATGTCCTTCGTCCCGCAGACTTGCCAGACATCAGCGACTGACCCTTGAGCCCAGAGCCTCGAGCCCAGAGCCTCCCGCCGCACGTTGGGTCTAACGACCATTCATTGAACCAACCGATATCAACGGCGTAGTACTCTTTGAATGGGAAGACTCTTGCTTCGAATTTTCGGCCACAAGGTCGCAGGACGAGCTTTGGCGAAGCACACCGCTCGCGGCGGCGTCCTCGATTCTAGGAGCGGTCTCGACCTGTTTCGCGATCCCCGAGTACCCGTATCCGCGAAGGTGGCGGCCGTGGTCTTGGGCATCGCCATCACGCTTCTTTTGCAGGTGATCGAGGCGCCCATAGAGCTGTTGCTCGTGGTCCTGCTTCCGGGCTTCGGACTCGGCCTGGACCTACTCCTCAACGGCCTCGAGATCCTCATGCTGCCGATCGTGATCTCGTGCTTGATCCTGCCGCGGCTGGTGCGCCAACCCGCCTACGCGCGGGCGCGGATCATCGACATGCCGCCTCCGATGCTGGATTAGTCTCGAAGATCCCTCGGAAACCGGTAGTGGCCCACGATGGGCCAGCGGGTAAGGCATGGCTCCTCTGTGCACCCGGCGATGTTGTGAACGACCATCGGTTTGCCGTCCGGATCCACACTATCCGACACAACGCCTGTGTGGTCTCGGCCATACGCGTTCCAGTAGACGATGTCACCAGGCTGCCACTCGGCTAGCGTGTTCCGGTTTACCTGCTTGGTCAACGACTGCCCGTACTTCTTGAAGTAGGCGATCTGGTTCGGAATGCGTCGGTGGTCGATATTCGAATCTGTCGTCAATCCTCGGCGGGGATATTCCGAAAAGCGCGCCCGCATGTCCTCGTGAATGAGCTGCTGCAAGTCGTATCCCGCGTGGCGCAACGCCCGGATCACAACATCGGTGCAAGCTCCCTGCGCGATCGGCAGGTCGCCGTTTGGATAGGCGATGCGGACGTACGAAGCGTCGTAAGCGGCGCCGTCTCTGGCCTGTTGCTTGGCGCCTTCAACGATGTTCTCCCAAGCCAGCTTATGAGTGCCGACCGTGACGCCCGAGCTCAAAGTGCCTGCCGGCTTGGGCGTCTCGCGCTTGTACCAAATGCCACCTGCAATCGTCAATGGCACGAGGAATCCAATCAAAACCCACTTCAACCTCATTGCTCTCTTCACTCGGTTAACTTGCCCGCGTTCTGAATAGTGCCCAATCGAACCTCGATTTGTTGCCAGAGCCCCGATAACTGCCACTCACCTCTTGCTCGTTCCGGCCATTTACCATTTACGATTTACCATTTACGACCCCCCGGATAGAATGCGACCATGGACGAACGCACGCCGATTCGTGTCGCCGTCGTTGGCGCGATGGGCCGCATGGGCCGCGAAGTGCTCGGCGCGCTAACACAGAAGGAAGGCTTCGATGTCCTCGTCGCCGTTGATCATAACGAAGTCGGCCGGAATGTGCGAGACATCCTTGGCCCGAAAGCGCCAGACCTCGTCGTGGAGGGCAAGACCGGCGCCGCCCTGGACAAAACTCCCGTCGATGTCCTGGTGGATTTTTCGCACCATTCCGCAGCCGCCCCGCACGCCATTACCGCAATGAAGCGAGGCGTCTCCGCGGTGATCGGTACAACTGGAATGGCGGACGAGGAGCTCAAAGAAATCGCGTTGACCTGCAAGGACACGAACGTGGCCGCCATCTACGCACCCAACTTTGCTGTTGGCGCAGTCCTCATGATGCACTTCGCAAGGATGGCCGCTAGATACATGCCCGACGCGGAGATCATCGAGATGCACCACGATAAGAAAGAGGACGCGCCGAGCGGCACGGCCATGCTTACGGCTGATCTCATTCAAGACGGCCGCAAGGAGCCGCCGCACCACAAGCACGTCAGTCTCATGAAGGTTGAAGGCGTCCGAGGCGGCAAGTATCACGACACGCCCATCCATTCGGTACGCCTGCCGGGTTTGGTAGCCCACCAGATGGTCATTTTCGGAGGTCCAGGCGAAACTCTCACGCTTCGCCACGATTCTTTGGACCGCTCGTCATTCATGCAGGGCGTGAAGCTGTGCGCGCGCGAAGTAAGGAACCTGACGGGGCTCACCATTGGCATGGACAACGTGCTTTTCCGTACAGCCGGTTGATCCAGCTCCTTGAAGCCCCGGTTGAAACGTGCGACTGCACCCCGCAGTCAAATTTCCAATGGCCAAGCTAGATCTGTCCAAATTTGAGGCCCCACCCGAGCCCGAGGTCCTCCGCGAGCTCGAGATGATGCATGCCCCCGTGGACAAGCTGATTGCGGAGGCCGTCAAGTTCTTGGACGGCTCCGAAGAACAGGACCTGGCGGTAGCCCGCTACTTCATTGAAAAGGGCTACTCGGAAAAGGTTGCAGGCTGGCTAGTCCGCGAAGCAAACACTCGCCGCGCCGTAACTGGCTAGCGGACCCGGAAACCTCCGCACGAGAGGCCCCGGGTTGCCCGCGAGCTACTTAGAAGGATTTCCTAGCGCGAAGTTCTGATACATTTAGGCTGTGAATCTTAATGCCTACGCGGCGGAGAAGCGGCTGGCGATCTTCGAAGACCTCAAGCAAGGTCTCCCGCCGCGCGAAGGGGAGTTCAATGAGCAAGCCTTCAGGGACGGAAAGGTGAAGGGCCAGCCGCAGATGGGCACGACTCGGTACGAGCCACAAGCTCTCATCTTTGAGTTCATCTACCCCGATCCGAAGACCACGGCCACCGTCCTTAGCGTGCGTCTGCCCTCGCCGGAGCGCATCGTCTTCTTGCCTGTTCCCGATTGGGTCGTTGAGACGATCTGGCAAGGCGACATCGACGGCTCTTACCACTTTGAGAGCGAGGCAGGACGTTTGGTCGCTGGATTCCACACCGAGCTCGCGCCCGACGCCAACCTGAAGTGGTTCGGCCCCCGCCAAGCAAAGCGCCGCGAGTAGTTCTGCCTTCCCAATACCCAATACCTCAACACCCAACACTCGTCCGTCGCGGTAGCCTAGCGACCCAATGACCACGATTCTGGCGACCTGGGAGCAGCCCGGCAAAGTCGCCGTTGAAGCCGGTTGGCGCGCCGCTCAAGAAGGCGCCGATCTCAGAACAATTCTTGAGAAGGGTCTCGCCACATGCGAGTTGGATCCCGCGCTCCTCGCCATCGGCCTTGGAGCTCTTCCTAACAGCGACGGCGAGGTCGAGCTCGACGCCTCGATCATGGACGGAGCGGACCTTTCCGCGGGAGCGGTATGCGCTGTTCGCGGAATCGTGCCCGTCATCTCCGTAGCCCGCCGAGTGATGGAGAAAACGCCCCACGTGATGATCTCCGGCGAGCAAGCGCGGCGCTTCGCGATCAGCCAAGGCTTCCGGCCGCAGAATCTCATGACCGCGGAGAACATCCGGCGCTATGAGGAATGGAAGAAATCGCCTGTGGAAGTCGAGCGAGAGTACGTCCACGCACAAGATGAGCACTACGGAGACACGGTCACGATGCTCGGCTGGGAGACGCCCGGCCACCTCGTCGCCGCCAGCTCCACCAGCGGCCTCGCGTGGAAGATGCCCGGCCGCGTGGGCGATTCCCCGATAATCGGCGCTGGCATCTACGCCGACGATGAAGCGGGCGCTGCGGGCGCAACGGGCTTCGGCGAAGAGCTTTGGAAGGCGGCGGCATCTTTCCGCACTGTCGAGCATATGCGCCAAGGTCTTGGCGCGCAGGCTGCCTGTGAGGAAACGGTCCGCCACATGATCCGCCGCCAGCCTAAGTCGCTGGACATGATGTGCGTCGTCTTCGCCATTGGGAAAGACGGCACGTTTGGCGCGGCGACCACCGTCGGCGAGTTCCCTCTTTGGATCTGCCAAGAGGGCAAGATGGAGATGCGCAAATATCCCGCGCTCACGACCTAAGCTCTCAAACCTCTATAGCTTCTTTGTTGACTTGCGCCGCGATTTCTGGGCGCAAGGCGCCTCGCTCGCCAATTTCGACTTTCAAGCTGAGAAGATCTTGCAGATGAAGTTCCAGTCCTGCGAATTCGAACAAGCTAGGCCTCTTATCACCAAACTCGACCAATAGATCAAGGTCGCTGTCGGGACGGTGATCTCCCCGCGCTCGTGAGCCGCAAACCCACAGGCGTCGAACTCCAAACTTGGTAGCTAACTCTGGCAGAGCCTCACGAAGCTTACGTCGAATGAAATCGAGGTCTTCATTCATAGAAAGAAGGAGCTACTTCGTCATCAGCTCGCGGGGATCGGCAAACTTGCCCTTCAGCGCCGTCGCCGCCGCCGTTAGCGGGCTGACGAGGTGCGTGCGCGATCCAGGCCCCTGCCGGCCCTCATACGGCCGATTGGAAGTGGACGCCGACCTCTCCTGCGGACGCAGGATGTCGCCATTCATGCCCAGGCACATCGAGCAGCCCGCGCGATGCCACTCGAAGCCAGCCGCCTTGAAGATCTCGTGCAGACCTTCCTTCTCCGCCTGCTCCTTGACCGCCTGGCTGCCCGGAACGACCATGGCCCGAACGCCCGCCGCAACATGATGCCCTCGAACAACCCGCGCGGCCTCGCGCAGATCCTCGATCCGCGAGTTGGTGCATGAGCCGATGAACACCGTGTTCACCGCGATGTCCTGCAGCACGTCACCGGGCTTCAGGCCCATGTAGGTGAGCGCGCGCTCCTCGCCCGCGTCGTGCGGCTGAGGTACGGGTTGGTCGATGTCCACCGTCATCGCCGGTGTCGTTCCCCACGTGATCTGCGGCTTCAAGTTGTTTGCGTCGATCTGCTCCAGCCGGGAGTACTGCGCGCCCTCGTCCGTCTTCAGCTCGCGCCACTTCTCGATCTGCCGAGCCAGCTCCCCGCCTGTCGGTGCAAACGGCCGATCGCCCTCGGCGACGTACTCAAACGTCCGCTCGTCCGGCGCGATCATTCCCGCCTTTGCCCCCATTTCGATGGACATGTTGCAGATGGTCATCCGCCCGCTCATCGGCAACGCGCGAATCGCCTCGCCGAAGTACTCAGCCACATAGCCGCTTGCGCCCGCCGCGCCAAGCTTGCGGATCACTGCCAGGATGATGTCTTTGGCGCTCACACCGCCGCCCAACTTCCCTTCGATCTGAATTCCAAGAGACTTGGGCTTCGAGTTCGCGCGTAGCGTCTGCGTCGCAAGCACGTGCTCGACCTCCGTCGTTCCGATCCCGAAGGCCAACGCCCCAAAAGCGCCGTGCGTGGAGGTATGGCTGTCGCCGCACACGATGGTCAGCCCTGGCAGCGTGATGCCTAGCTGCGGCCCGATGACGTGCACGATGCCCTGCTTCTCGTGCCCGTAGCCGAATAGCGGCACCCCGAACTCAGCCGCATTCCGCGCCAGCGCGCCGAGCTGCTTGCCGCTCAAAGTCGTTTCATCGATCGGACGCCCGTCGGTGGGAACGTTGTGGTCCACCGTCGCAAAGGTCAGATTGGGCCGTCGAACCGGCCGGCCATGCTCACGAAGCCCGTCGAATGCCTGGGGAGACGTGACCTCGTGGACCAAGTGCCGGTCGATGTAGAGCAGCGCGCCGCCGCCGGGCAGCGGGGCCACTACGTGGCTATCCCAGACCTTGTCGAAGAGGGTGGAGGGCATCGCTGCTTATTCTACGCCGCCGGGTAACCCGCATTCATCGCTCGCCGAGTACCCGTTCCGTAGCTTGAAGCAAGGCATCCGCTGAGATGGGCGACCCCGTCGCATTCTTCATCCACAGGTCCGGCGCTAGGTTGCCAAAAGATGCCATCCGCTCGAACTCCGCCCCGATGCTGCCCGCCTTGCGCATCTGCCCCTCGATTTGAAAGGCGATGATATGCCCGATCGGGTAATCGGAGAGATACAGCGGGCTGTTGACCATGTGCGCGTACACGCCAAGCAGCGTCGAATCCGGGTGCCCGAAGACGGGTGCGTAGTACCGGTTCCACACGTCTTTAGAGATCGCCACAACCGAGTCCCTAAGCTGTTCGGGCGTCGCGTCCGGATGGGCGTACATCCATCGCCACATCTCGTCATCCACCAACGCCACGCCGCCGATCTCGAACGCCGACCAGAACGCGCCCAGAGTCTCCATCGCGTCGCCCTCATTTGATGCAGCAGGCGCTTTGACCGCTCCTCGCGTAACGTCTTGCAAGAGCTCCATATCCCGGTGCTGGAACACGAACGCAAGGGCCTCCGTGACCGCCGAGTTCGGGACGCCAGCCAGAGTGTGGTAATCCACGTGATACAGAGAGAAGACCTGCTCCACGTTGTGGCCCATCTCGTGGACCGCAATGTTGAAGCCCTTGTAGTCCATGCCGTCCTTGCCGATGCGAGTTCGCAGGTGAGGCAAATCGCCGCGGCGCATGGCGTAGAGCGCATGTCCCGAGCCTCGCGCCGGGTCCACAACGATGCTGTCGGCGAGATACTTGGCCCGCGCAGGCGAGAACCCAAGCCGCTTGAAGAACTTCGGCATGTCGGCGTGATAGGCTTCCGCGTTCGGATATCGCTTACGGGTGATCGCGTCGAGCTTGGTCTCGTCCTGCCCTGCCCGCGCCTGAAAGCCTCCGTACCAAATGTCGAAGGGCTCCAGCGGCCTACCCAGGCGATCGGAAATGATCTTCGCCACCCGGGGCGCGAGCGGCGAGGAGAGCACCTGCTGCAACGTCGCCCTCACATGCTCCTCCGGGATCTCCCGGGTTTCGTCGAAGCTGCGATCTATGAAGGTCGGCGCAGTCGGCGAGTACGGGTCCATCAGCTTCTGCGCATGAAAAACGTTGAGGATCGTCGCGTATCTGCCAAGCGCCGCGTCCCGCGCCTGGCCACGCTCGCCGTCATGCACGGCTGCCGGTGAAACGCGGTTCGAAACCGGATCCCAGTCGAGCTCCGGATTGTCCACCACCTCGCTCGGGATCGAGCCGTCGACGATTCGCTCCATCACCTGCTGGATCAATCGCTGCTTGGCCAGTCCGTCCTTCGGATCGGCATACGACGCCTTGATCTCGTCCCGCAGGTTCCAGTGCTCCAGCAGTCGCATCTTGGGCGGAAAGAGGCGCCGGCCATCCGAGGCCAACACGTGGTGCATCCAGATGTTGTAATTCGCCACGAATTGCTCGGCTTCCGCGGACGCCCGCGCGATCTCGGTGTTCACCTCGGCGGGGATTCTCTTCCCGAAGCGTTGCGCGAGCCGCGCCTCCGCCCACTGCCGGCGATTCCAATGCTCGCCTTGGTCCAGGCGCTCCCGCAGCGTGGTCAACGGGAAGTTGAGCAGTACAGCCAGCGCGAGCTTGTTTTGAAAGAGGTCCTCGCCCACGTGCGCCGTCGGGTCGTACGCGGCCATCACCTCGTCGAACGGATACACCGTGCCGAGATCCAGATCGGATTGTCGCCGCCAGTCCCGCGCGATCTCTAGAGTGTGCCCGTCGAGCGATTCCAGCGTAAATTGAAGGCGGTTGAACAGCGCGTCGAGCGTTTGCTGGTCGCCAGCGAAATTGGTATCGGTGAACTCTTGGAACGCGGCCGCATCGCCATCCTCCGCGCGCCAGAACTTCGCCACTTGCTCGACGCCCTGGTGGACCCTAGCTCGTTGTCCCTCGCCGTACTTGGCTACGAGCGCCGTCTCCGCCGCTTGCGGCGAGATCTGAGCCCCGGCCCGGGCGTGGTTTGTCAGCATTATGGTGAAGCCAAGTATCACAGCTAGCATTGTTTTAACCTGGAGTTTAGGTTTTAAGGTATTGAGGTTTTAAGGTATTGAGGCCGGAGCAGAACGTGCCGCGCCTCCGCGTGAAATCTCCCGGCCCAATACGATAACACCGTAACACCGTAACACCGTAACACCGTAACA